>JAAYNU010000039.1 GCA_012520695.1 Erysipelothrix sp. | reverse complement strand
TAGGCATTGTCCTTTTAATATTGACTTATTTTTGAGTGCGTGCGAATATTTTAATAAAGAAGAAAATTCATTTGAGCAGCATATTTTATCATGCTGATACGGAGGAGAAGAAATGAAAAAACGAATCCTGATACCCACCACAATTATCATTATCGCACTGCTATTTGTACTCTATTATTTTCTGACAATTCCTAAATTAGAACTTAATGCCATGGATCCGTTGGAAAAGTATACTTACCTAACAGAAAATGATGTTCTAGAATCCATAGATGAACAAGCAAGTCGATATTCATCACTTGAGATCTTTATTCAAAACAAAGATGAATGGATTCCATTTGATGAATACAATCAATGGCTTCGCAACGAACATCCATCGATCGAGTTTGATCAAGAGGGACTTCCCCTATTTGATGATGTGCATGTACAACTGCGCGTCAAATCAAGATTCTTTACTGACTCCAAAGAAATGGAAATTAAAGTAGTGGATACAATTGCACCAACACTCACAGTACTCTACGGTAAAGAAGACCTAGTAGCAGAATCTTCATTAGTATTTCTTGAAGGCGTTAAACTGGAAGACGTTATTAAAACAAGTGCAATAGATCAATACTTTAATCTACCTAGGAATATAGAAGTAACATCAAGCGTAGATATGAGCGCGCCTTTGGAATATGGCAATAATCTAACAGTTGTTTTTGAAACAAAGGATGAAAGTGACAATACGACCTCAATCACTGTTAATATTGAAGTCGAGAAGAAACTAGAAATTATCGTACCAAGTACTACAGAAGTCACTCCACCTGTACAAACAAACAACGATCTCGCAACAGGGGACTTAAATCGCGTGGATGTGCTTGTGAATAAAAAGAATGCTCTACCTAGTGATTTTGTGCCCAACCTTACGACATTTCCTTCCGGATACGCTATATCAGATGGATACCGTGGAACACAGGAAACAGTGAATGCCTTTGTCTCATTGGTAGATGCACTGAAATCAGAAACTGATTTATGGATGTATGTCACATCATCCTATCGTAGCTATCAGTCCCAATCAGAACTCTATAACTCCTATGTGAAGAATAACGGGCAAGCTGAGGCAGACAGATTCTCTGCGAAACCAGGTAAATCAGAACACCAAACGGGACTTGCGATTGACTTAGTAACACCGGGTGGAAGTATGTGGGATTTCGCATCGACACCTCAATCAGATTGGTTGAAAGTAAATGCCCACAAGTATGGATTCATATTGAGGTATCTAGAAGGTAAGGAACACATTACGGGCTATATGTATGAGTCGTGGCATATTCGCTATCTGGGTATCGACTTAGCAACGAATGTCTATAATTCTGGCTTAACGTATGAAGAATATTTAGGGGGATCTTAGGATCTCCTTTTTCTTGTTCGATGGGCATGTTACCAAGCCGATGGGTTGAAAGATACCCTACCACCTCACTAATGATTTCGGAAGGTAAGCTGTAAGCAAGGGCATTGTTGGCGACAACTTTGTCTGAACCAAGCCG
>JAAYNU010000038.1 GCA_012520695.1 Erysipelothrix sp. | reverse complement strand
CGGCTTGGTTCAGACAAAGTTGTCGCCAACAATGCCCTTGCTTACAGCTTACCTTCCGAAATCATTAGTGAGGTGGTAGGGTATCTTTCAACCCATCGGCTTGGTAACATGCCCATCGAACAAGAAAGGACTTACATAAGTAAGTCCTCCATATTATATACAATATCCGCAAATCTCAAGGTACTATCACGATGACTCACCATTACAATGGTTTTTGTCCCCTGATATTCCTTCAAAGCATGCAGTAGAACCGACTCATTAAGAGCATCCAAATTTGCACTGGGTTCATCCAATAAAATGAAATCTCCACCATGCAAAAAGATTCGAGCCAAGGCAATTCGCTGACACTCACCCGAAGAAATGTTGGTTCCCATCGAGTTTAGAATTAAACTGTGTCTTGCTTCAATGAAATCATCCAACTCAGCACGTCTCATCGCTTCAATAACGTCTTCTTCAGAAGCATCCTTACGAGCCAGAAGAATATTGTTATAAACAGAAGCATTAAAGATTGAGGTACTTTGGAACATGACCGATTCAAACGAGCGAAGATTCATTGAATCCACCGACTCAATATCTCTACCGGAAATCAGAAGACTCCCTTCATTCACAGAATGAAGTCTCATCAAGAGTTTAAGCAGTGTAGATTTACCGCTACCACTTGCCCCTTTAATCCCAATAAACTGACCTTTGTTCAGTGATAAGGAGAAGTCATCAAGAACGTTTGTCGTATCATAGGCAAATGAGACGCGATCAAATGTCGCTCCTTCAAACTCAATTAACGAATCACTCACTACATCCTTAACTTTCGGTTCTTCATCCATAAGACCTAAAACACGATGCGCACTTGCGCGCGTTAAGTACAAGTTATTGGTTAATTGACTCAGGGCCAGGACAGGACCAAACGAACTGATCACAATCACAAATCCAAAGACCAATTGATTGAGACTGACTGCTTGTTGGAGTCCAAAATAAACAACTAACACACCACTTCCAAGCACAATACCATCGCAAAGTGCACGGTTGTATCCCGCAAGACGTTTCATATGTGATTGTGATTCAAGAAGTTTCTCTCCCTTGTTTTTTAATGTATCAAGGAAAGATGATTCTAAACCATAATTGACGATTTCTTTAATTCCCTGAATTCCTTCTAAGGAATATGCGTTCAAATTACCCACACCATCTCGGTATGTCTGCCCTGTCTCTGTTCCTAAATGACTGAACACAATCGGAATGACAACGCCAATTAATAGGTACGCAATCAGACCAATCAAAGCAAATATTGGATTTAATTGATACAACACATATAGAATCATTGAATTAAATATCAAAGCAATCACAATCGGTGAGACGGTATGCGCAAAGAATACCTCAAGGAGTTCAATGTCACTACTAATCAGTGTCACCAGCTCTCCTCGGTCTACGCGCTCTCCCAATGTTCTCATCTTTTTAAATACAGCTGCTCGTAACTGAGCAAGAATCGTAAATGCGATGAAGTGATTTAAATACTGTTCACCGTACCTGAAGAAGCCTCTTAAGATACCTGAGAAAATAAGAATCAGAAGCACTGATGTTTTAAAATCAATTTGGAAAAGATACACACCCAATACAGGGATGAGGAATGCTGATGCATGTCCAAGTACGCCTAGAGTAATCGCAAGCAACATTGCGCCAAACATGGGACGCACAAACCATAATAATTTTAGTAAGATCATAGTGCCACCTCATATTTCGATTGTAGTTGCACAAGATTGTTGTACTCAGGACTCATGTCCATTAAGTGATCATGTGAGCCCTTAGCGATGCACTCACCTTTTTCAAGAACATAAATTTTATCGCAATCAAAAACATTGGATATACGATGGGATATCATAAGAATACCTTTACCTTGATTTCGTAAATCATTAATAGCTGATAGAATAATGGCTTCACTTTCATAGTCTACTGCCGAAGTTACTTCATCGAAAATGTAAAAATCTGAATCAAACACAAACGCGCGTGCTAAGGCAAGGCGTTGGCGCTCTCCTCCTGAAACATTGGCTCCAAGATAATCGAGTTCATAATCAAGAGAGAATGAGAGTGACACTTTATCCAATGCTTCTTTCATAACAGAATCATCACTTCCTCCAAGAAGTTCTCGAATGGTTCCTTTAAACACGACTGAGTCATGGGAAACATAGGAGACCAATGGATAGATATCCACAGCATTTAAATCAACTTGTCCAAATGAGATATCAGATGATTTAAGATGCTTCATTAAAAGATTCACAAGAGTACTTTTCCCACTTCCACTCTTCCCTACAATTCCAATAAATGAATTCATGGGGAAGTTAAAGGATAGATTATGTAGTGCATGCTCTGTTGAGTCGGGATATGCGTACGTTAAATTCTCTACTGAGTATCCCTTTGAAAGATCACTTGGAACAAATTGTTCGATCTTATCCTCTTCATAATCGAGTATTGAAAATATTTTATCGGCTGCGCTGGCTCCATGCATCGCTACATGGAAGTATGATCCCAATAAGCGCATTGGAATAAAGAACTCTGCACAGATGAGTACGATGAATAGAAACGCAGGAAGTTCTAGATTTGAATATACTGCAACCACAATCGCAATCATCGCTCCTCCATAGGCAACCAGGTCCATCACTGAGATAGAGTTGAGTTGCATGAGCAGTACGCGCATGGTGACTTTACGAAATGATTCTGATTCAATTTCTAGTTCTGTTTGTTTAACTTCATCGAATGAGAATAGTTTCAATGTAATGAGTCCTTGTAGACTATCTAAGAAAGTATCGCCAAGTCCGGTATAAACTCCCCAGTATTTGTTGAGGAGGTTCTTCGCGTAGCGCTGGACCATAATGATGGATACGGGAATTAAGGGTACACAAATTAAGAGTACTAATGCTACAAGAAATTGTTTGAATACCACAAATCCGAATAATATTACCGGGGCAATCACACTGTAGAAGAATTGTGGAATGTAGTTACTGAAGTAAATTTCAAGTTGTTCAATTCCTTCACCACTTAACTGAATGAGTTCACTATCTGATAGTACATCTTCACTTGATTTACCCAGGGAGACTACTTTGGTGAATAGTTGATCTCTGAGTTCTAATTTAACTTCCGCACTACTTAAGTAGCTCATCCATACGGATAAGTAATGAGCAATCATTCGGATTACAATGAGTACTATCAAGTACATCCATGATTCTTGAAATGTGGTGATCTTTAGTAAAAATAAAACGTTACATAATAAACCAATTATTTGAAACGCTAGGTTTAATGCGATGTACTTTACTGATTTAGGGACGAGTTTCAATAATCTAAAATCGATCATGCTGGCACCGTTTCAATAAAGAAATAGAAATAAACATACTTGACGATCATCACACAGATAATTAATATCTTAGCCCATACTGCGGGTGTCATAATAAATCCAACAATCAACATTGATGATGCGAATGCAAGGATGCGTCTTTTTACTGGACGGCTCATGGATCGTGTTTCGATGAATGTCGCTACGTGTTTTTGGTAGAGGTTTGTTGATTTAAACCATCGCTCGAAGCGTGCTGATGAGCGCACTCCAAAATATGAGGCGATGAGTAAAAAAGGCGTTGTCGGTAGGATTGGTAATGCTAATCCAAGAAATCCAATTCCCATAAATATTAAGCATAAAATTCCATATATAATCTTCATTTGAACACCTCACTACATTTATTATAGCTTATAATTCTCGCTTTCTTAGGGCTTAGTTTTGTCATATCAGTGCAAATTGAGTGCTTAAGTTATCTTCTTCGACCGCATGCAAAGAACTTGTGAAATTACGCTCATAATGCACCAGTAAAGTCATAAAACAATCGAGTAGCTAAGAGGTAACGTAATTTGCGTTACCTCTTTTGCTCTCACAGAACCGTACGTACGTTT
>JAAYNU010000037.1 GCA_012520695.1 Erysipelothrix sp. | reverse complement strand
GATAGTTTCTCTATGAACTTTGGACAAATCCAAGGGGACAAAGGATATATTTATATTCCGAATGGAGTAAATGGAATTGAATCTGTAAAAACACAATCAAAGACACAAGAAATAGAGTATAATGGACAAGAGAAACCACGTTTATACTATGAAGTTGAAGCATTCAAAACAATGTTTGATTCAAAGGACTTCGTAGAGTGTCATAAGTGGCTGGATCACAGTCTAAGTGTTGTGCGCGTTGCAGAAAAAGCGCGTCGTCGCATCAACTTATTCTTTGATTATTAATTGGAGGCTTTTGAATGAATGAAATAGAATACTATAAAGCAATCGAATCGATAGGAATTGTTGTTTCAGACGAAATGAAACAACAATTTTTATTGTATAAAAACTTAATCCAAGAAGTTAATAAAGTGCTTAATCTAACTGGAATTGACGATGATGAAGGAATCTATCTGAAGCATTTCTATGATTCACTGTTAATTTCACCGATGATTAAAACGAATGCTACTGTGTGTGATATCGGATCAGGGGCTGGATTCCCAGGAATCGTACTGGCAATTGCACGACCAGATATCCACATGACCTGCGTTGAACCAACAACTAAAAGAACAACGTTTTTAACACGAGTTGTTGAAGAATGCGGACTAAATAATGTAACAGTACTCAACGAGCGCGCAGAAGACATTATTGACACATACAGAGAATCATTTGATGTATCCACAGCTCGTGCCGTAGCTTATCTTGATATCCTATCAGAGCTTTGCCTACCTTTTGTTAAATTAGGAGGCGTGTTCATCGCAATGAAAGGTTCTAAGGGACTGGAAGAGTTCGATGAAGCAAAAAAAGCAGTGAAAATTCTAGGCGGTGAGCTACTCAAAGCACATCAATTTAATGATGATATTATGGGTGAGCGATACAACCTAGAAATAACGAAAATTAAAAAGACTCCGAAGAAATATCCTCGTAGTTATGCTAAAATAAAGAAGACACCTTTGTCGAGGGAGGCATCATGACAGAACATACAGATTTACCAATTGAAAAGATTGTGCCAAACCGACATCAACCAAGATTAAGTTTCAACGATGAAAGTCTATTAGAACTTGCATTATCAATCAAAGAAAACGGACTCATACAACCCATCGTTGTAAGACCCGTTGACGATCATTATGAAATTATTGCTGGTGAGCGACGTTATCGAGCAATGATGATGACTGGCTTTACAGAAGTTCCCGTTATTATTAATGATATGGATGACCAAGCAAGTGCGACAATTGCACTGATTGAGAACATTCAAAGAGAAGACTTAAACACAGTTGATGAAGCTAAAGCCTATAGAGAAATTCTTAGACTTCAAGGAATTACACAAAAAGACCTTGCGAAGCGATTAGGAAAATCACAATCATCAATCGCAAATAAGATTCGTCTTTTAGAGCTATCACAACCGGTACTTGATGCATTGTCTGACAGAAAAATCACTGAACGACATGCCCGAGCAATGTTAGGGATGGAAAAAGAAAAAGAAGAAGCAATTCTTGCTAAAATTTTAAACGATAAACTAAATGTTAAACAAACAGAAAACTTAATCGATAAACCGCGAAAGAAACCAAAGTTAATCACTAAGGGAATTTCGCAACATGTAAAAATCGGAATCAATACTGTGAAACAATCGATTGCGATGATCGAAAAAACAGGAATTGCAGTTCAACACGATATTGTTGAAGAAGAAGATGAAGTAATCATTACAATTAAATTTACTAAGTAAAAAGGATGTGACTCAATGGGTAAAATTATAGCAATAGCAAACCAAAAGGGCGGAGTCGGAAAGACCACGACAAGTATTAATCTTTCTGCTGGACTCGCTTACCTGGGGCAAAAAGTGTTACTTGTTGATTTAGATCCACAAGGAAATGCCTCGCAGGGTGTTGGAGCAAGTAAAGTAGATATCAAACACAGTACTTATGACCTCATATTAAGCGATAAGTCAGTTGATGATATCAAAATCAAATTAAATACACCACCGATGGATTTAATTCCAGCAACAATTGATCTTGCGGGAGCCGATTTAGAAATGGTTGAATTTAAGATTGGTAGAGAACGCCTTCTTAAAAACAAACTCGAAACAGCAAAAGAAGATTATGATTTCATCATCATAGACTGCCCACCGTCATTAGGACTTCTTAATACAAACGCCCTAACGGCAGCTGATTCAGTTATCATTCCCGTCCAATGTGAATACTACGCATTGGAAGGATTAACACAATTACTCTCAACAATTCGTTTAGTGCAAAAACTTTTCAATCCAGATTTAAAAATTGAAGGAGTCCTACTTACAATGTTTGATGTTCGAACTCGACTCAGCGTCGAAGTTCAACAAGAAGTAAGAAAGTACTTTAAAGAACGAGTTTACAAGAGTAATATTCCACGAAATATTAAATTGTCAGAAGCACCTTCTCGAGGAAATACAATCTTCGAATATGATTTAAAATCTGAAGGAGCGAAAGCATACGCAGCACTCTCAAAAGAAGTCTTACAGTACAACAAGAAAAGAGGCGATGGAAGTGGCAGAAAGTAATCGATTAGGAAAAGGACTTGGCGCAATATTTGGAGATGACATCTCAAGTGTGCTCGAGGACATTCAACAGGGGACAAGCAGTGATTTTGGTGGGACTAAAACGATCTTAGATATAGATCAAATACGAACCAACCCATATCAACCACGTCATCATTTTGATGAGGAAAAACTTAATGAGTTATCATTAAGCATCCAATCCCACGGTCTATTTACTCCAATTCTGGTTCGGCAAACAACCAATGGCTACGAACTTGTTGCAGGAGAGAGAAGACTTCGCGCAAGTAAATTGGCTGATCTTACTGAAATAGCAGCAATCGTCGTAGAGTTTGATGATGAAGCTATGATGGAAATCGCAATCATTGAGAACGTTCAACGTGAAGACCTCAATGTTATTGAAGAAGCAACCGGCTACAAACTACTCATTGACCGTTTGGGACTGACACAAGAAGAAGTCGCAAAACGCATGAGTAAATCACGATCACACATCACAAATTTACTTCGACTATTGCGTTTACCTGAGTCCGTTCAGGCGCATGTTTCCGAGGGGAAATTAACGATGGGTCATGTTCGACCGCTAATCACAATCGAAGATGATAAAGAGATTGAAAAAATTGCCCAGGAAATAATCGCTAAGAAACTCTCAGTACGTGATACAGAGAACTTAGTTAAATATCACGGTGAAACAGAACTAACATCACCTAAAAAAGCAGTCAAAACGACTGAATATGATTACGCAATTTCATTGTTTGAAAGTAAACTACAAACACGCGTAAGCATTGATTCCAATAAATTAAGCATTCACTTCTCAGATGATGACGATTTGAATCGCATTATGGAAGCTTTAAATATCATTGAATAAACTTAACTGTAGATTAGTCACGAGACCAATCTGCAGTTTTTATTTATCACTACCTTTCTAATATTTGATAGAAAAAAAGCATATCATTTTAGCGATATGCTCATTAATTTATACTAGAGTCCCCGAAACCCACCCTCATACTGCACGATAGTCGTAGTAAGTTTTAATAATAAATAACATGGATGTAAGTTGTAGAGCATAAATTGTGTAAATGTACTGCTCTGTACTCTTTATCTACATGGAGTTTTTGAATAATTCTAAGCATTATTCTGCTTTTCTATCCTGGGTGCAATACTACCAACTCTTAAAAGTTAATCGATTAAATCGGTAAGCCAGTTTTTCTCTTGAATTGTTGTATCAAGAATTCTGATTTCCTTTGATAGTTCATCGATTTTTTTTTGAATATCACTTAAATTAATAACAACATTCATCTTGATTTCTGTACGAGTTAATCGGAAGTCTCGCTGAGAGGCCGAATCATAAACGCGGTGGAGTGCTTCCATTTTTCGTCTGCAAGACTCTCGTAATACGATCGCGTCCGTAACACTCAAGTCATCGTTAATCATCGTCGTTTGATTCGTTACATTGATTTGTTGGATTAGTGTCGCCATGTTGTCATGAAGCGTAAGAAGTTCCTTAAGTAATTGATTTGGATCTTCATCAGGTTTCATATCTTCCTGTACTTTGGCATTGTTACAAATACGCGATTCCAATTGGTCTACTTTCGCTCGATGCTCTGAACGAAGCAATAAAGCTTCTGCTAGTTTCATTATTTCATCTCCCTCGCACTTTCTTTGGTAACTACATTATAAATGATATAATGAACAAAAGGGGGAATTATATATGATAATCGCTTTTACAGGTGCAGGAATATCGAAAGCATCAGGCATCGCTACGTTTATGGAACAACCCGATGTACGAGATCGACTTTACCGCAGTTATGCGCAAAAGAATCCAAAGTCATACAGATACACAATAAAAAAACTGTACAACACAGTCATTGACGCAGAACCGAATGATGCTCACTATGCCCTAAATGAATATGATGTAAGCATCATAACAATGAACATTGATGGACTTCATGAGAAGGCAGGTTCTTTTCCGTTAACACTACACGGAACACTGCCAAGTTTTGAGGAATTAAAGATTGCGGATACACTGTACAATAAACCGGTGCTTTACGGTGATCAAGCACCAAACTATCAAAAAGCTTACCAAATGGTAAGCGAAATGAGTGAGGAAGATACACTCCTAGTAATCGGTGCATCACATCATACAGCGATTGCACAAGAATTAAGAAATATCGCACTTTACAATGGTGTTCGAATTATTGAAATACAAGAAGACGCAGTACGTGAAACACGAGAAGTACTAGAGCGGCTTCAACAACCAGCCAATGAATGAATTACATTTAACATAATATCCAGACGATGCTTCCTTAATAATATGGACGACATCGTTTTCTTTTACTTCGACTTGACTGTTGGTATAGTCACTCGTTAGGACATTGTTCTCAAAATCAAGAAACTCATTGAATATTTCGAGTTGATTTCCTGTACTTAAATGAGTGCATAGACTGAATTCATCACCTGGAGTAGTAATCTCAATATCAAGATCTTCCCAGTTAAGATGAACTCGATCTTCACGAGATTGAACGATTCCTAAGGATACATACTCAAGTAAATCAAATGAGTGAACACTTACATCAGAATCAATAAACTCTAAAACGTTCAATTGACCTTCTTCCTTTATGACATTACCACCATCAATGGCCCAGATATTCTTCTTTGGATCAAACAAAGGGGCATGAGACATATAAGATGTGCTGTAAAGACAAACAGGGTAATGACCTACAATAACGGGTTTATCAAATGAAGCGTTGTAATCAAAGAAACGCGGTTGTTTAAGATTAAAGTCACGGTCTTGGTTTTCATGATCAAGTAGACCAGCGTGAACACAAGTGAAATAAGGAGATTCAATAATAACAGGTAAGTCCATGACAAAATCAAAGATTTCTGGGTAGTGATCAAAGGCATAACGCTTAAGTTCCATGAAATTCGTATAAGGACCAAACTCTTTTCTAAACTCAGAGAGAATGGTATTGCCGCGCGTATCCATATAGTTTTCCATACCTCGGTTTCGATTGTCATCTCTTAAGAAGTTAATTAGATCATCGCAATTACCGAGCGTTGCATAGACTTGAAAGTCTTTCTTCAGCTCAATGATGTACTTAAACAAACCAATTGAGTCATTTCCTTTTTCACTCATATCGCCATCAATAATCAAAATATCAGACGTACTGAATTTCATATCCTTTAAGATCCTTTTGAAAAGCACAAGATTACCGTGGACATCTGAT
>JAAYNU010000036.1 GCA_012520695.1 Erysipelothrix sp. | reverse complement strand
TGTCCGTTGTTCTTTTGCTAGTAGGCGGGTATTTTTCTGTGCGTGCAATTCTATTGGATCGGAAAGTTGATGTTGTAGGTGTTGACCAACATAACCTTTATTACTCCTTGCGTAAAAATGGAACAGATTATCAAAAAGCGATTTATACTCAGTTAAGTGATGCTTTCGATCAAGAAGTGATTAATGAGGAAGCGATTAGTGGCTTAGTGGTCCAGAATTTTGTCGCTGATTTTTATACTTGGACTAATAAATTGCGTTTCAATGATGTGGGTGGTCTCCAATTTCTTCACAATGATGTGGAGGGGTGGGTTAATGCCCAAGCGCTTGAAACGTTTTATAATGATATGAACTATTATCTACAAAATGGTGGTCTAGAGGATACGCTTGAAGTAAGCCGTGTTGATGTAAGTGCTGTAAAGAGTGAATTTGAAATGGGTGAGGATGATGAAATCACGAAGGTTCCATCATATGTGGTTAATGCATCGTGGTCCTATCTCCCAAGTTCAAAGATTAGTGTTGATGAATTCCAGTCAAGTGCCGTATTCACGCTCATCGCTGATGACGAAGGTCTCTTTACGATAGTGGAGGTGAGTGACATTGAAGAAGAATAATAGAAGTTTTATCGCGCGTTTGTATAGTAATAAATCATTGATGTTCGCTGCGAGTGTTTTACTTAATATTGCTTTATTGGCCCTGATTGTTTGGATCAGTCGTTATGCGAAGGTTAAGGGAAACATCTTTGCTTCAATCATTGCGGTTGTTGTTCTTGTGGGTCTTTTAGTTAATGTCATTTTCTTGTTGGCTTATTCTAAGAATTTAAAAATTTTCCGTCAATTATTTTTCTTTGTCACAACTGTGCTTCTCATTGTATCTCTAGCTGGAACGGTTTATATCGTTCGAGCGGAACTGAGTTTGAATAAATTAGTGAATATCGATGGTGAGGAAACCGTTGATTATTCGGTAATTTCGTTTAGTCCTGAGTATACTGAGGACAATATGGGTGAGAATAAGATTGGATATTTAAAACAAGGTGAAGAATTTGAAACACTCTTTAAGGATAAGGTTCGTGAACATTCTCGTACAATTCAATATGTAGAGTATGATGACTACAATGATTTATTAACTGCTTCTAAGGCAGGGGATATTCAATACGGTCTTGTACCTTTGAATTATTCTCGTTTGGCTGAAGGCTTCGAAGATGAATCCTTTGATCCTTTCGCAGAGGCGACTGTTTTATTCTCGTTCTCGACGGTTGTTAGTGATGACTTCTCTAATGTGAACGTTACGAAAGAACCGTTTACTGTCATTCTATTGGGTAATAATGAGGGTCTATCGGATTCCATTATTGTCGCAACAGTGAATCCTAAGACGCTTCGTGTCACGATGACCAGTCTTGCGCGTGATTCATATATTCCAATTGCATGTTATTCAAATAATTCGCGAGATAAGTTAAATCATTCTCGTATGAGGGGGCGTCAATGTCTTGTGGACACGGTCGAGAATTTCCTTGATATTGAGATTGACTTCTATTTTGAAACTGATTTCTATGCGTTGCAAAAAATAATTGATGCCTTGGGGGGTATTGAAATTGATTCGCCACTTAGTTTCGCGGGATCATTCCCCATTGAAGGGGAACCCAATGAATATGAAACTGTGAATGTTCCAGAGGGTTTAAATTTATTGAATGGTAAACAGGCTGTAACTTTTGCGCGTGAACGCAGTAGTTTTGGTTCGGGTGATTTTACGCGTCAATTAAATCAACAGTACGTTATTCGAGA
>JAAYNU010000035.1 GCA_012520695.1 Erysipelothrix sp. | reverse complement strand
TGTTCTAGGAGTTGGGATATTAGTGGTTGTTTTCCTTTTTTCGTATTCCTATTATCGTAAGTTGGTTTCTAAACAAGCCCTATCATCATTGAAGGGTGAACCTTATTATAGTATCTTGAGTCTTTCTAGTTTTCTATCAATCTCATTGATCCTATTTGGTGGCTTAAGCATTCTCATAATTTATATGGATTACACACTCAGCGCAAAGGCGTTTACTCAAAACTGCGCATTTGAATCCACTTCAAATGATCCATATGCGACGTGTGTGAATCAATTGGGTTCAAAAATATTCGTGAATGAATCTAAGGCCATCGCTCAATATAATTTAGATCATCCAAATGGAGGAAATCTTACAATAAGAAATTTCGGTCTCAGGGAGTATCAAGGAGATGAATTTCTTACAACGCTTCGAAACTCTTTCCTATTTAATAATAATATCGTTGATACGAAGTACCGAACGTTTATGATCCATGATGTCTTGGAACTTGAAATCATTAAAGAAGATGCCAAGATGATTCGAGTCAAATATATGAACCATGGTGATGAAGATACAATTATTAACCCATACAACCCGATTAGTATTTGGGTTACGGGAAAGATGGTTGAAATACAAGCTATTGAAGATGTGATTCTTAAGAGTGGTGAAGAGCGCGTTGTAGAGTATCCATTCAATGGAGAGTATGGGAATTTCACGATTAGGATTCATATTGACGAGTTCACCTATGAAAGGAGTCCTTTACGATGAAAAAATTAATATTGCCGGTCTTAGTGTTTATGATATTACCTTTATGGTATCTATTATCGTTTGGTATTGGGTTTGATGCAGCGGACTGGTCGTGGCCTTATAGTTTGTATCATTTCCTAGACTACAAACGTCAAATTGGTTTCAGTCTCTTCATTCTAATTCTGATTGTAGTCATGATTTATTCACTCGATCGCAAGGAAGGCAGTGCGAAACGATGGATGGTAGTTTCAGTGATGGGTCTTCTTGTATTCTTATTCCTCCATTTAGGAAATATGTTCTTTAGTTTGAATAGTCTTTCAAAAGGAATGGTCGGGAGTTCTCAATATAATCCGGTAATCTTAACCTTGGAGAGTATGTTTGTGAAGTTTGGTTCGTGGCTGGTAGCAATGGTTGCGATGTGTATGTCTGTATTAGACAGAAAAAAACGCAAGGCTTGAGTTAATAGCCTTGCGTTTCGTTTTGTAGTTCGTGCTTTTGGATAATACAGATGATAAGACTAATTCGTTAATAAATCATTTTCAACCATCTTGAAAATCCTCATGAATGTCTCGAATGATTTGTCTTTAATAATCTGATTAACAAATTGAGCATTACTTAAGACAACTGAAATAATTTCATAAAACCGCATCAGGTTTCGATTGAATGTGTTTTCGTTGTTGACCATGCAAATGAGTCGAACTTTATTGTTTCCCCACTTAACTGATTTATTTAGAATAACGATCGTAATAATCGTTTCATTTGTATCGGTTTTTAATGGACTGACAAGTGCTGCACCATTAGAAAAGTAAGAATCAACGATTTCCTCTCGCTTGAGAAGATC
>JAAYNU010000034.1 GCA_012520695.1 Erysipelothrix sp. | reverse complement strand
GTTATCTATATCTTTGGAGCAGATGTGATTAGTTTTCCAGAAGTCACTTTACTTCCCAACTTTAATCTTGGGGGTGTTCTAATACGTGGTCATCAAATTCTGATTTTTGTGATTACGATTGTTTGTCTCGTGGGATTACAGTATCTTGTCTATCACACTGACTTGGGGCGCGCGATGCGCGCAGTATCAGCGGATCAAGAAGCAGCAAGTCTTATGGGTATTAACGTCAATAAGACCATCGCAATGACCTTTGTGATTGGGAGTGCCCTAGCTGCAGTTGCGGGGAGTATGGTCGGGGTTTATTACTCTACACTTGCACCAACCATGGGAGTCTCGCATGGACTGAAGGCATTCGTTGCGGCAGTCTTTGGGGGTATTGGCCTTCTACCAGGAGCAGTACTCGGTGGATTCTTAATTGGACTCATTGAAACACTGTTTATCGTACTCGGTTATTCCTTATGGCGAGAAGCCGTTGTTTACAGTATCTTAATTCTCATTCTTGTCGTGAAACCTACAGGTTTACTTGGTAAGAAGGGAGGCGTAAAAGTATGAGACGCATCAAAAAATCTTCAATTGCTTGGACCGTAGTTACGATTGGAATATTCATACTTTTGAATTCTTTAATTCAATTCAGAATATTACGTCCGGCCCAACAAATTTCTCTTTACGGTATTGGTATTAATATCATACTTGCGGTGAGTCTCAACATGATTCTTGGATTATCAGGGCAGTTCTCACTGGGTCATGCTGGATTTATGTCGATTGGGGCATACTCCGTGGGGGTGTGTCTTACGTCCTTTGATTCTATTTGGGGATTTGGACTCGGGATTCTTGTGGGGGTTTTTCTTTCCATGATTGTATCGCTTCTTGTAGCGATTCCGACGCTTCGCCTCAAGGGTGATTATCTTGCGATCGCAACCCTGGGTGCAGCGGAGATTATTCGAGTTGTTATTTTAAATCTTGGCGATCTCACCAATGGAGCAGCTGGGATGAGTAGTTTTTCTCGCTTTACCACATTACCAATTTTATATTTTGTAATTATCTTATGTATTTTTGTGATTATGATGCTTAATAATTCACGATTTGGACGTGCTTGGAAGAGTATTCGCGATGATGAGTTAACTGCCGCAGCAATGGGCGTTAACGTGACGAAGTATAAAGTTATTTCATTTGTGCTTGGTGCTCTTTTCGCATCCGTTGCGGGAAGTCTTTATGCAGGTTACTTCACTCAAATTCGTCCTGAAATGTTTGATTTCAATAAATCCATTGATATTCTTGTGATTGTTGTATTGGGCGGGATGGGATCTGTTACGGGAAGTGTTATTGCGGCCATCGTTTTAGGGCTCGTTAATATCAGTCTTCAATCGTTCACAGATATTCGTATGATTCTTTATGCACTGATCCTGATCGTCATGATGATTGTGAGACCAGGTGGGATTTTAGGATCCTTTGAACTGAGTTTTGAAAGGAGGCGTAAAGATGGCGCATCTAAAGCTTAATCATTTATCCATGAGTTTTGGTGGTATTAAGGCTATGCATGATCTTAACTTCTCAATTGAAGAAGGAGAGATTCTTGGTATTATTGGTCCCAATGGGGCTGGTAAAACAACGCTCTTTAATTGCCTTACGGGAGTTTATGTCCCAAGTGAGGGTGAGATTGTATTCCATGATAATGATGGACAAACAGTCTCATTTAAAAATAAGCGCATGGACGAGATCACAAAACTTGGTTTTGCGCGTACGTTTCAAAACATTCGATTGTTTAATCAAAGTACACTTTTGGACAACATTAAAATCGGAATGAATCAAAAAGGGAACTATAACTTTATTGACGCACTACTTAGAACGAGTCGTTACTACGACACTGAAGAAGAATTTAATAGAGAAGCATTACGCTATCTTGAGATTGTGGGTTTGAGTGATCGTGCTGAAGACTTAGCGGGTAATCTATCCTATGGAGACCAAAGAAGACTTGAAATTGTGCGTGCGATTGCGACGGGTGCAAAGTATCTATTCTTAGACGAACCTGCAGCGGGAATGAATGGCACTGAGACACTTGAACTCAAGTCATTGATTCGTACCATCCACGAACACTTCAACTTGACGATCGTCTTGATTGAACATGATATGGGCTTGGTTATGGATGTGTGTGATCGTTTATTGGTACTTAACTTTGGTAAACAAATCGCACTCGATGTTCCAAGTGCAGTACAAAAAGATGAAGTTGTTATTAAGGCATATCTTGGGGAGGCATCATAATATGTTGAAAATAAAAGATTTGGCAGTAGATTATGGTCATGTGAAGGCTCTCAAGGGATTGAACTTTGAGGTTCGTGAAGGACAAATCCTGACTCTTATTGGTGCGAATGGTGCTGGTAAGTCCAGTTTCCTCAAAGCAATCTCTGGTTTGTTGGTTCCAAGTCAAGGTTCGATAGAGTTCCAAGGAAAATCAATTTTAAAAGTTCCAGCTGAAAAACTTGTCTTTGAAGGGATTGTTCATGTACCAGAAGGACGAAGAATCTTTTCGGGCATGAGTGTTCAAGAGAATTTAATGCTGGGTGCTTATGGAAGAAAAGACAAAGCAGCTGTTCACAAGGAAATTGAAGAAATCTTTGCGCAGTTTCCAATTCTTGAAACGCGTAAACATCAGGATGCTCACACACTGAGTGGTGGGGAACAACAAATGCTTGCGATCTCTCGTGCTCTGTTGAGTCAGCCTAAGTTATTATTGTTGGATGAGCCATCGATGGGACTTGCGCCGTTAATGGTGAAGGAAATCTTCAAGATCATTAAGGCCATTAATGCCAAAGGCGTCAGCATCATTCTTGTTGAACAAAACGCAAGTGCAGCTCTTGAACTTGCGGATTATGCCTACTTATTAGAAAATGGAAGTATCAAGTTGCAGGGTAATGCTAAGGAGATGAAGGAATCAGAAATGATTCGAGAAATCTACCTCGGACACGGTGCATAACGAAGTGCTAAACGACCTATTAGGTTTGTTTAGCACTTTTTACTATCGCTTGAATCTCATTAAAATGATATACTACTCATAGAAAAAAGGTGGTAATAAACATGGATGTTAGTAAGGTTGTAGTTCACTCACTTGATGCACATGAGCGTCGGATGGTTTTGGCGCAAGCACAGGTTAATCTAAACAGTTCAAAGGATATTGAGGACTTAATTCTTAAACTCACAAAGTCATTTCAATCCAGTTCTGGTATTTCCCGCGCAATATTGGATGAGGATTCTCCTCTTCAAAATCTCATTGGACAACAATTTGATTTTATGGAGTACTCAAAAAACTTTGCGAAGACCTGGTTTCAATCCGCAATGCTGAGTGAAGATTACCTTTCTTCAAATCTTATCTTTGCGCAAGTCGATCAGGGAGACACAGCGCTTTTAGTGTGCCTTGAAATGCGTAATCGCAGTGCATACATCAAAATCGATGGTGACTTTGTTCATAATGATTCAGTATGGAACGCTACATTCTCAAATGTGAAGAGTGGCTTTGTATTGGATCTTAATGAGGGAGTTCTTCTTGTTAAAACATTAATGGATACAAAAGATTTAATGGAAGCGACTTTAATGTGTGAGTTGAAAGCTAACTCGAGAGAAACATTCCAAGTTGTGGATACTTTAGTTGATGCGATTTCCGAGCAAAGAAATGAGCGTCCGCTTATGAACACACTTCGAGTAAAACAAGTGGTGACTGATAACCAAAACTTCATCGATACGGTTCGTCCCGATGATTTAGTTCGTGCAGTGTTTGAGGATTTAAGTGAAACAGAACTTTCTTTAATTCACGCTTCACTTGAAGAAAATCATGCAGAAGATGACATTGTATTAAAAGATCTTCGAAAGACCACCATCGCATCCAAGCATAAAATTATCACTGAATCAGGAATTGAAATCATTGTTCCCATTGATTCCGTTGATATTAGTCGTATTCTGAGTGT
>JAAYNU010000033.1 GCA_012520695.1 Erysipelothrix sp. | reverse complement strand
TGTAAGAAAATTGGTGCTTAGAGTTTATTGTGAGAAGTGAAAATACGACATTGAAACTGGACGATGTATACGAAATTTGTGGCCTACTTTGGTGTAATTAGCAATCAAATATACAACTTGTAGTTCTCAATGTGTAAATTATATTTGGTATATAAAAAAAGACAGTAGATCCATAGATGATGAGATAAATCTCACCTTCTATTGCCCTACTGCCCTTAGTTAACAATTATTAGATAGCTCTAACGTTTGCTGCTTGCTCTCCGCGTGGTCCTTCGACGATGTCAAATGAAACTTCTTGACCTTCTTCTAAAGATTTGTAACCATCTGCTTCGATAGCTGAATAATGAACGAAAACATCTTGTCCGCCATCAATTGTAATGAATCCGTAACCCTTTTCAGCGTTAAAGAATTTTACTTTACCTGTACTCATGTGTAGTACCTCCTATCAGAAATAAGATGTACTCAATCGTAATTCGTAAACCAATATACCAGTTCATTAAACACACGTTGAGTCCTTTGACACAGTTTCATTGGTGAAACCGTATAACATTTCTTATTACTATCAAATAATAACACTTGCAAAGAACGATGTCAAACTATTATAGTTGTCATTCATGGCATCTTATGTAGTTTTTGGGACATATTCGTCAATCTATGGTAGTATATGTACGAAATGAGGGCAAACTATGTCTATAAAACTTGAAGTAACAAAAGATGATACCTTACTTGAATATCTACTGAATGCCGATTTAAAATACAGCCGATCAAAAATCAAATCACTCCTTAAATTCGAGTGTATCTCAATTGATAATGAAATGACTACACAATTCGATGATCCAGTCTTTGTGGGTCAAACAATTTCTATCGTTGAACACAACAACCAAAAAGATACTACGCTTCCAATTCTCTATGAGGATAAGGATATTCTCGTCATTGATAAACCCTATGGTTTATTGACTGTTGCTACGGGAAAGAACGAAGACATCACTGCTTACCGTCTCGCAAGTGCATACGTTAAGACACAGGACACAAAGAATAAAATATTTGTTGTTCACCGCCTTGATAAGGACACATCAGGTGTTCTTATGTTTGCGAAGAGTGAACGAGCGAAAGCAGAGTACCAATCAAAATGGAATGATCTTGTCTCAGATCGTACGTACGTAGCAATTGTCGAAGGTCAACCTAAAAAGAAGAGCGGGACAATCAAAACGTTCCTCCAACAAAACAAGACAAATCACATGTACTCAACGTCTTCTGGACAAGAAGCAATTACGAACTACGAAGTGATCAAAGAATCAGAGAATCACAGCATTTTGAAAATCAACATTGATACGGGTCGTAAGAACCAAATTCGTGTTCACATGAGTGATATGGGAACGCCAATTATTGGAGATAAGAAATACGATGCTAAGACAAGTCCTCTAAAGAGATTGGGTCTACATGCATACCGATTAATTATTAAGAATCCAAAGACAAAGAAAAACATGACATTTATTTCTCCACTTCCACCAAAGTTTAGAAAATTGTCGAAAATAACTCCAACGCAGGAAAGCTCAATCTAATTGATTGAGCTTTCTTTTCTTTATGCTAATGCAGCTTTGATTTCATCTTCAAAACTTGTGGGTCTTTGGTTGGGTCCAAATCGGTCAATGACATTACCTTCTCTATCAATAAGAAACTTCGTAAAGTTCCATTTAATAGCTGGTAATAAAACACCCTTCTTTGAAGTCTTTAAAAACTGATAGAGTGGGTCTGTATCATCTCCGTTGACTGTAATTTTCCCAAACGTTTCAAATGTTGTTTGGTATCTAACTTTACATGCCTTCGCATTCTCAACATCTTCTAAAGGGGATTGGTTGGCGAATTGATTGCATGGAAAGTCCAGGATTTCAAATCCTTGATCATGGTACTCGCGATAAATTAATTCGAGTTCTTCGTATTGCGGTGCAAAGCCGCAATCAAGTGCTGTATTAACGATTAATAGGACGTTTCCCTTATATTTTTCAAGGGAAGCATCGTGTCCATTAACATCTTTTACTGTGTATTCATATACACTCATTTCAATCACTCCTTTTCTTAAGATAATTATATACTATTTATAGATACAAACGTATTAATATGTGTTATTATGGTCTTTCGAAAAAGGGAGGCAGCTGTACATGTTCAAGGGATTATTTCGAAAAAAACAAGTTGTAGAAGACGTTAGTGTTTGCGTTGAAGAAGTAAGCGTTATAGAAAAAAAGAATGATGGGATCTTACACTTCGATAATTTCCATTTCAAACTTGCGATTATTCAAATCCTAATGTATGAGCTCAATGTCCTGGATACACAATTTGATCTCTATGACTTTGTAGATGAATATACACACAGACCCATATACTTAAGAGAAGAAGGCTATGACCTCATTCCTGAAGTTGTGGATTATTTTAAAGACTTTGAAATTGATTCAGACTACGCGCAATACATTACAAACATCAGTATGAACCCGATGAATGAGATTTATACTCACATCTTCCCTTACTGGGATGGCAGTGATGATACTTTTGATATTCTTAATGTATCAATAGAAGAACTCACTCAGTTTCATAACCTTGAAACAGTTGATCTATTGGGTCATCCTAAGGTTGAGTCATTGTTTGCATCTCTTGGATTTGCGCAATAATTTCAAACAAAAAGACCAATAATGAACCGGCCTCAAATCTTGTATAAAGATTAGTCGGTTCATTATGGTCTTTTTTAAGTATATTCACTTAATCAAATAATGCGATTCCCAATCGACTAACTCCCATGAAAATGAAGTTATAGGCAATTGCGAATGCAAGAACACTGTTCGCAAGAAGTGGATTAAACATTGTGTAGATACTCATTGCGATCACAAATAAGTTTACCGCATTTGACGCCAACTTGACCCAGGTCTTACCAATCACAAATGAGAATTGAATTTGAATGATTGAAGTTAGGATAAACCACCACAATAAGATATACGACAATGCTGTTGAAGCAATGAACGTATTACCAAATGTGAAGAGTGCACCCATAAGAACGAGCATAATAGCATCAAAGAGCAGTGTTTGCCTCATTGATAACACCTTTGGTAGGCTCATCGCATCAATTACTGCGAGAACACCACCCACTAACATTAACATACCTACAATCAAGACACCCGTTTGAAGTGACTTAATTGGATTACTTATAACAAAGATTCCAAGTGCAATAAATACCCCTCCAGCGATCATTGACCAAATTCTTCTTGTTGAATTTTGTTCCATATTAACGCCTTCTCTCTATAAGTATATTTTACTCCTATAGATTAGCACTGTCAAATGATGAGTGCTAAGACTCATCTTCTAGACTGAATTTACCCGCAGTATAACCGCTCGTAAAAGCAGTCGTGATATTAAAACCACCCGTATAAGCCGAAACATCCATGAGCTCACCCGCAAAAGAAAGGTGAGGATTGATTTTTGATTTCATGGTCTTAGGATCAATCTCCTTAAGGTTCACACCACCGTTGGT
>JAAYNU010000032.1 GCA_012520695.1 Erysipelothrix sp. | reverse complement strand
TGAGGCGACCTCGATAATAGATTCCTTGTACACGAGGGTTACTTAAGTAGAACGATGATGATTCCTCGATGAACTCAGGATACGTTCTTTGTCTGAACTCATTAAAATACGGTGCATTGTATTGTGCGTATTCATAGTAGGCATCTTTTGAAGATAGTTCCCACAAGCGTTCCATATCACTTTGTACCATTCTTTTAAGTGTGATTGTATCGTTAAGATATCTCTTAGATGGTTTGAATGATTGCCAAGACAGTCTGTTGTCTTTAAATCCTAAAGCTTTATAAAGTCTCTTCGCAGATACATTATCTTCATGAGGGTCCACAAAGCACACGCCCTGGGGATATAAGTCAAAGATTGTATCTAGAAGAAATGACAATGCATATGTCGCAATCCCTTTACCCCATGCACTGGGCATCAACTTAATGTCGATGATGATGTGATCCTCTTTCTCCGCATTATAAAATAGCTCACCGAGATAGTAATCGTCTTGATAGATGGAATAGTGTGCTCGATCATTTGAAGATTCTATGCTAGAGAACCATTCATTTAGTTTCGTTTGATTTGTATTAATTCCTTCTGGATAACCAACATACTTCATGACTTGTCCGTTATTCCATAATAATTCAATGTTTTTTAAATCCTTTAATTCCGTTTTATTGATGTTCATAATTGAACCTCTTTCTATGTGAAAAATACAAGATTCTTGTATTCAATGATTATTGTTTGTATCTCCCACATAAGCGTTAGTTTTTAAGGTTTAAAACTCATGCGAGAGCGTTGTCATGTTTTTCATGGTTCCACCCTCTTTCTAAAGTTATTATAATTTTCACACCAACAAGTGTCAAGACGAACCTATAAAGCAAAAAACGACTCACCCTGAAGTGAATCGTTTCTTATAATTTGATAATATTGTTTTGAATTCTATGTTTTAGGTCTTCAACCTTTTCTTCAATAAGATCAAGTGTCATGATAAACTCTGAATCTTCTTTACCCGATGGGTCATCCAGGCCCCAGTCTTCTCTGTGCTGACACTTAAGTGTTGGGCAGTCGACATTACATCCCATTGTGATTACGACATCCACTTCTGGGATATCATCAATTAGTTTCGATGTTTGTGTTTCATTCATATTGATTGAATGACGATCATTTACGATTCTTACGGCTGTTTGGTTAATTTCAGGTCGTGTTTCTGTTCCTGCCGAGTAGGCTTCGAAGACATCACTCGCATTTAGTTTTGCGATGGCCTCTGCCATTTGGCTTCTGCATGAATTGTGTACGCAGACAAACGCTACTTTTGGTTTCATAGTATATATCCCCTTTTCAAAAGAAAGACTAGATTTCTGTAGTCTCTTACTTAATTCCTTTAGCCTTATAGAAGTTGCGATTATTTAATGCAAACATTCTTGGGCTGAATTCACCTTCAGTTTGATCTTCGTATAGTTTCTCAAACATGTTTGTGCGAGCATCAATGTTATCAATGAAGCTGAGTAGTTCTGCTTCCTTGACCATTGGTACTACGGGTGATCCGAAGTCCATTTGTCCGTGGTGAGACAAAATCATATGACGTAGCACGAGTGCTTGTTCAGTATCTTGATGTCCCAATTCTTTCGCAATTTGTGTGAAGTTAGCGTGCATGATTGAAATATGTCCCACAAGTTTTCCAAGTGGTGTATATTCCGCAAGCATTGGCGCTGTATATTCTTCAATTTTACCCATATCATGTAGGACACATCCCGCGATGATAAGGTCTTTATTGTATATTTCATAGTGTTCACATAATGAAATACCAATCTTACACATACCGTATACGTGAGCCGCCAGTCCACCAACGAAATCATGGTGATTTCGAGTAGCTGCTGGATATTGGTAGAAAAGGTCTCCAACACTTTCCATGGATGCATTCACGAGTTCTTTGATAATTGGATCTTCAATCATGTTGATGAAGCCATTGATTTCTTCTCTTAAGAAATCAATATCATAGGTTGAAGCATTCACAAAGCTTTCTAGTTCATAGTTTGATTGATCTCCAACTCTAATTGAGTGGATGCGCAGTTGTAGTGAATTACGGTAAAGTAATACATCACAGTGAACTTCCCCAATCAATCCAACTTTAATGCTTGCTTCTTGTTCCGGCTTCACATCCCAAATCTTACCTTCAATCTCACCTGTGTCATCTTGAAGTGTAATGGATGCATAGGGTGCTCCGTTTTGAGCAACTCCTTTTGTAATACGACCGATCAATAAGGGAATCGTAACCTTCATTCCTGCTTCTAATTTATTAATTTTCATTCTCATACTCCTCTAATACCTCAACGATCATATCATAATTATAACCACGCGAAAGTGCGTGCTTCACAACTCTGTTCTTAACTTCACGTTCATCATATCGTTTTTCATAGCGTAATCGTGATTTTTTCATAATTTCTCTGAGACTGTTGAGTTCATCGTCCTCATTATACGCATCATTGTGGTCGCGCACAAGTTCATTAATTGTTTCAGTATCAAAGCCTTGTCTCATTAAGTGTTGTTTCAACTTCAATTCTCTTTGACGCGCTGAGCCATCTCTTAGCGTTGCGAGAAACTTATCTGCGCGATCTTTTGCGCGTTCAAGATAATCATCATGGTCTTCACTTTCAAGATAATCTAATATCTTATCCGTTTCAAACCCTCGTTTTCTTAGATCTTCCAAGATTTTCGCATTTCCGCGTTTTTGGTCTCTGTGATAATCAATTTTATCTCTGAAGTATCGCTCATCATCTATAAAGTGACGTTTCACTAAGCGCTCAATCACAAGATCAATGTTTTCTTGGGATAGATCAGACTTCGTTCGTAAGTACTCAGCCATTTCGAAACTTGTGTAGTCCCTTACTCCAATACGCGAGAGGCATTTTTGATAAGCATTGTGAATTTGCTGTTCATCCTCCAGATCATTAATATTATTTCGACTCAAAACAGCACCTTCTTTCAAATCTTTTTTCTCAATTAAATATTCATCAACTGTAATTGTTTCCTGATGACCATCTTTCGATTCAAGAATCACGCTGAATATATCATCATCGTCCTCGTCTTCAAGTGAAACAATAGTGTAGCGTCCAAAGTAACCATCAATGGCACTTTGGTAGACCGTTTCGATTGCATGAGCATACGAAACCGAATCAAAACTTGAAGCTTTCTTTAATGCCGCTTCTTTAACTAGTGCTTTCTTAGATTCATCACTAAGGATGAATGCTTTTGCCTTATCAACGAACTCCTGTGTTGATTCAAACAGGTATCCTGTCTCATCATCTACGATAATCCCTTCTAAGGGCTTATCAGGGCGCGCAAAGACGCACAAACCACAAGCAAGTGACTCAATGTATGTGAGTCCTTGTGTCTCCGTCAGTGAGGCTGAAACAAAGGCATCTGCGATGTGGTAGTAATTGATAACTTCTGATGAATCTACTGGACCCACAAAGATTACTTTAGACCCGACC
>JAAYNU010000031.1 GCA_012520695.1 Erysipelothrix sp. | reverse complement strand
ATGTAGACCTCCAAGATTAATACTATTATATCATGCTTTCCATGAATGTAGACCTCACGCACTCAAACTGTTTTTTATCGTAGTCAAACTCGCTCACAGCCCACTTCATGAGTTCAAACAAGAGCATCATTGAAGCAAACCGATCATCAACATTATAACTTTCAATGATCTTATCACGAATATCTACAGACAATTTATATTCCATATACTTATAGCTTTGACCTGGGTTTCCTGTCATTTTCCATGCCATCATTTGGAACACCATATCTCTCATTCCCGATAAATGGTCCAAAGTATAGATAAATTGATCTCGTTTAATGCCCTTAAGAACATAGAACGACAACCACAAGAATTCATTCATACAATCCTCAACATGAACTTCACTGATATGAGTATCATCCGCTTTAGTCAGATCAACTAACCCATCTTTATCAAGCAAGACTTGTGTGTTGAGTTCAATTGGGTATTCTTTATCCAATGGCACCAACATCAAATCAAGACGTGTTCCATCGGTAAATTGCATGAGATACGTAAAGCGTCCTCCAAGAGAAGGTGGAAACAAAGACATCGCTTCAGGCTTCTGCATGATCAACACTTCACTAAAGACTGATAACCAATCATCACTCACTAGAAATGATTCCAAATCCTTCACACCGAACTGAATATCATAGTCTTGATACGCATCAGGTTTGAGCGAAGGATTCGTTCTTGAACCCGTCAGCACAACCCATCGAACACGATCATCATTTACTGCATAGTCCATAACTTTATCAATCATCATGAGTACCTCCAACCTTTCTCAATATTATAGCACTCTTGGGATAGTCAATTTTGTAAAATTATGATAAAAAAATGATACACTATAAAAAAGAGAAGGATTTGAAGATGAAAGACACTTTTATTGGAACCGTTTTATCACATGACACAAAAAAGCAAACAGATTTTTGTGGAAAGCAATGAGAATTCAAACGCAATTGTATTTAGATACAGAGATATTGACGTTGAAGCAATGGATTTAACGAAGAAGAAATATACAGTATCGATTGATTTCAATGGTATCGTAACGATGTCACTCCCAGGACAAGCCAATGCGGATAACATTACAGTTATCGAAGCAAAGGATCATCCTACACTCAGTGGTACCGTGAGCCGCTATGCACACGAAGGATTCTATCTTACACTAGAAGACGGTGAAGAAGTTCGAATCAAAAGTAATGACTTCATTGAATTAGGCGACAACGTTACGCTGACATACAATGAAGAAACAGTTGTCACAGCTTTATCACTTACTAAGTAGTCAAAAGGCAAACGCTCGATGCGTTTGCCTATTTTTTTTACAATTCTGATTTCATTTCCAATACAATATCTCGAAGTTGAGCCGCTCTTTCGAAATCAAGTAGAGCTGCTGCTTCACGCATTTCTTTCTCAAGTCGTTCCACAAGTTCCACAATCGCTTTCTTATCACGCTTGCCAGAACGCACTCGTTTGGTAAGTTCCGCAGTTTCTTTACCCGCAATCACATCACGAATTTCCTTAATGATTGTGGTTGGCGTAATACCATGTTTCTCATTATAAGCAATCTGAATATCGCGACGACGCTGAGTTTCCTCAATCGTCTTTCGCATTGAATCCGTATACTTATCAGCGTACATAATAACATGACCATTCTGATTACGCGCTGCACGCCCAACAATCTGAGTAAGTGAGCGATAGGATCGAAGGAACCCTTCTTTATCCGCATCCAAGATAGCGATGAGGCTAACCTCAGGTAAGTCTAGTCCTTCTCTTAAAAGGTTAATCCCAACCACAACGTCATACTTACCGATTCTAAGATCACGTAAGATTTCAATTCGCTCCAGTGTTTTGGTTTCGTGGTTTAAGTGTGATACCTTCATACCAATTTCAAGAAGATAAGCACTCAAGTCGGTTGCCATTTTCACAGTCAGTGTTGTGATCAAAACACGTTCATTATTCGCTTTACGAAGTTTGATTTGTTCCACAAGATCATCAATCTGTCCACGAGACGGTTTGATTTCAATCGTAGGATCAAGAAGTCCTGTTGGTCGAATAATCTGTTCAACGATCTTATGATCCACCTGTTCCAATTCATAGTCTCCCGGTGTTGCGGAAACATAAATGGTTTGGTTTTGAACTGATAGAAATTCATCAAAGGTCATCGGTCTGTTATTGAGGGCCGAAGGCAATCTGAATCCATATTCCACAAGGGTGCGTTTACGAGACTGGTCTCCGTTGTACATACCACGTACTTGAGGTAAGGACACATGAGACTCATCCACAATAAACAAGAAGTCATCGGGGAAGTAATCAAAGAGCGTATACGGTCTTTGATCGGGTGTTCGACCATCAATGTGCATTGAGTAGTTTTCAATCCCTGAGCACATCCCAAACTCGCGCAGAGACTCTAAATCATACTCACCACGTTGTTTTAAGCGTTGGTATTCAACTAACTTATTCTCTTTTTGGAAATAAGCCAATCGTTCTTTTAATTCTTTTTCAATGTTTACGCACGCGGCTCGTATATGCTCCATATCACGAGCGTACTCGTTCGCTGGGAATACATGATACACAAGGTATCCTTCTTTAACGTTTCCAGTAATACGGTCTACTTCAACGATGCGTTCAAGTTCATCACCGAAGAATTCAACGCGAACAACATAGTCATCCGTGTGACCCAATACAATCTCAATCACATCACCGCGTACTCTGAACGTCCCGCGTGCTTGTTCCATATCATTACGAATGTATTGACGCCCCACAAGATCGCGCATTAAATCTTCACGTGAAATCATATCTCCCACTCGAATTGTATAAAGCATCGCTTGATAGTACTTCGGATCTGATGTACCGTAAATCGATGCAACTGAGGCAACAACGATGGTATCGCGTCGCTCAAGAATACTATTCTGTGCTGATAGACGAAGCATGTCGAGCTCTTGGTTAATCATTGAGCTCTTTTCAATGTAGGTATCTGAACCGGGCATATAGGCCTCGGGTTGGTAGTAATCGAAGTTTGATACGAAAAACTCTACTCTGTTATTGGGAAAGAATTCCTTAAACTCAGAGTAGAGCTGACCAGCAAGTGTTTTATTATGAACTAACACCAACGTTGGTCGATTCAATTTCGCGACAACTTGTGAAACAGTAAAGGTCTTCCCGGTACCCGTCGCACCAAGTAAGACTTGCTCTTTTTTCCCCGAAAGGATTCCTTCAGTCAATTCCTTTATGGCTTTGACTTGATCTCCTTTAGGTTCGAATTTTGAAACCAGTTCGAATTTATGACTCATCGTTTAAGACCTCAATTGCTTTTATCAACTGAACATCGCGCGTCGCACGATTTTGTGACCAGTCACTAACAACTGCTGAATAGACATTTTGAATTGTCGTTTGAGTAATATCATCGCTGTTTTGGAATGATCGAAGTGCTGCGAGTGTCGCATCATCGTAGTATCCGTCTGTACGTCCTGTATATAATCCAAGGTAGTTTAAGCCTTGTTGAACATAACTGATTGATTCATCAACACTATCGTATTGAAGGACTGTTCCTTCTTCCAGCGTTGGATATAGAGAATAGAAGATATCATGAAGTTTTACTTCAATGTCTGGTTCAATTCCAATCTCATGAATGTTGTTGCCATTCGGGCTCATCCATTTCGCAATCGTAATCTTCAATGACGATTGGTCTCCGAACACACTTTGTGTTTGAACGGTTCCCTTACCGTATGAGTTGACGCCTAGAACGCGTGTTCCAAGATTCTCTCGAAGGGCCATTGTGAGTACTTCCGATGCGGAAGCTGAATTTTCATTAACTAACACAATCATATCTTCAAAATCATAGTTTGATTTTTGACTTGAGGTAACATTATAAACTTTATTCGTACCGTCTTTAAATTCTTCTTGGTAAACCACATCATTATTCTCAAAGAACAATGCCGCAATATCATTGATTGCTTGGAGGTAACCACCACCATTATCTCGCATATCAATGATGAGTTTCTTAGCACCTTGTGCTTTAAAGTCATCTAAGTAAAGTTGTGTACTTGCTGCTAGGGTTTGACCAAACGATGATATTTCAAGATACGCGATATCATCATCCAACATTTCACCCCATACAACAGCACTAATAGCACCACGAGGAATTGCGAGGCTTACTGTTTCTTCCTGGCGAAGGAAGTCGATGTTCACAACAGTTCCTTCTTCACCAATGATAAGTGATTGTATTTGATCTGAAGTTAATCCTGTGAGTAATTCACCTTCAACGCGGTAAATCACATCCCCAACCTCAACACCATATTTTTCTGCAGGTGAATCTTTGAAGACACGTGTGATAACGTTCGCACCATCTCCTGGGAAATATTGAACTCCAATCCCTACAAAATCCATATTAATGGACGTAGTGAAACCCGCAAGTTCTTCTTGCGTCATATAGGATGTATGTATATCACCATTCATTTCAAGCATTCCCTTGATTGCATTGGTGATTAGCTCATTAGGAGCATCTTCCATTTCATTTGCGAAATACCAATTAGAAAGCAGTTCATTATAGACTCTCTCAAAACGCGCAACATCAGTATTAGGACTGCTGATGATCCCCGTTCCCTTTGTTAAATTAGAAAATTGCCACCCTAGTAAGAAAGATACTAAGACTGACGCAACAACGATATATATTATGTTTCTTTTTTTACGTGTTTTTTCAATTTCATCTGGCCATACATGCCGTTCAACTTTTATAGAGTAATTCTTATCTTCTTTTTCCACAATATTCACCTCGACTATACTACTAGTTTAACACAACAACGGTCGTCTTTTAAATACTCACATCATTACTTTTCAACTATGATATACTTATATCAACATAATGGAGGAATCATCATGAAAACAATTGCTGTTTACTGCGGATCTCGTATCCCAAACAACCCTATATATAAGGAAGTTGCCATCGAATTAGCGAACTATTTTGTAGACAACAATATCCGACTCGTTTACGGTGGGGCCACGGTTGGTATCATGGGAATCATTGCCGATGAAATGATTCGACTCAATGGAACGGTCGTTGGTGTTATGCCAAAGGTACTTACCGAACTAGAAATATTACACCCTAATCTAACAGAACTCATTGAAACCGAAGACATGCACGAGCGCAAGAAAACAATGATGGACTTAGCTGATGCCTTCATCGCCTTCCCAGGTGGATGTGGAACCATGGAAGAAATATTCGAAGTCATCACATGGTCTCAAATCGGAATCCACACCAAACCCTATGGATTTTTAAACCTAGACCATTTCTACGATGGCATCGAAACCTACTTAGATACCGCAACAAACACTGGATTTTTGTCAAAGGAAAACCGAAGCAACATTATCTTCGAATCCAACTTTGATGAATTCATGAATAAATTAATCGCATAACAAAGGACATCCAAGGATGTCCTTTTACTTACTTATAAACACTATCGAAATAGTTCTTCAACACTTCAAATTCAATATATTCGTCCTTAATAGTATCTTTCCAAGGACTCTCATCATGGGTCAGTGTGACCAAACGACTCGCTGTAAGTGATCCATAGGAATCCACAACGATATCAATGATTTGATTAAGACCTTCACTAAGCTCACCAACAGCTTTGCTCTTCACCAACAAAGATTTATTACCATTTTTTTTGTACATCTGATAAACACTTGGTACCACTGGTCCGTATTCCCAAGCACAAATATCTTCATTGAATGCTTTTTTACCATAAATAGATGATGCTACGCCTTGAATGTAATACAATAATTTTTGAAGTTTTAGATGTGTTATATAACCATCTTTTTCATGGTATGATTCTTCAATTTGATCCACGTGAGTATTGTAACGTGCAATGACTTGCTCCGCTACATCCAACACATCAGCAGTCTTAAATTCAATTTTTTCAAGTAAATCATAATCAATATCCGCTATCTTATGTTTATCCAAATTTTTCTTTCGCTCAATAGTTTCTTGTACCCTCGCAATTGTTTCATCTCCAAGTTTATCTTTATTGTTCTCAAGCGTGGATTCCATACTCTCCACATTTTTAGACATCTTCATCATTGAATCAATTGATTTTGATTGAATTGAACCCTTTTCAATTCTGTTGATGGTGACTTCACCCAATCCAAGAATGGTCGCATATTCTTTCTGATTCAAACCATACTCTTCTCGTATTTCAACGATCTCGTTTGTACACAACAACCCAACATTCTTCTTGTACAAATTAAACAACTCAATATCATTCGCAATTTCAATATCACGATTATATACTTCCTCACCAAACTCATTAATCATGTAGTTTTCATCAAAATTGAGTTCAACACCTCGAACCTGTGTCGTTACGTTTCTTTTCTTAATATTCTCCATAATATATCCTCTCCTATCTAAATGTTATCTAAGTGTATCGAGATACATCGAGCTTCATCTGTTTGTAATTTTATCTTTATATACAACATTTCATCAAGGTACTCCGTTTTAAATATATACAGAAATTCATTCGGACGATCTCTGTCTTCCACTGGTCCCTCATGAAAGTCATCATTAGAGAGATTACAAACAATCCCTTCCAAATCCACAACAGATAACCCTAACATACGTCTAGTTGTCCTATTTTTTAATGTTGGAACAATTACCAAATTCCCATCCTTAGTATGTCTTCTCACTTCTAATAAAAAAGATTCAATGGTCATGGCCATTCACAATCTACCCCTTTTAATCAATTATACATCAAAACGACCGAACTATCAATTGATAGTTCGGTCGTTTTGTATAAAAGGTAATCAAAAACCTAAGTAATTAAGAAACCCTTTTTTACTTGCGATAAGTATAGCTCTCTCCTTATCGTTATAGTTTAATATCACTTGCTTGATTATCTCGACAGTATTAATGACTTTATTATGATTTCTCACAACCTTTTCTAACGCAGGAATCAATTTCTCATACATTGAAAGAAGTCGTTGCTCGTGAGTATCAATTAAAGATTTCTCAAACTTTCTAAGGACTTCAATATCTAGAGATTGTTCGACGAATGCCATCAACTCTTCGTGCATATCTTCAAACTCGTACAATTCAGCCATACACACATCCGGTCTCATTTCATTAAATAACTGTCCTCGTTCAATAATCCATGCAGATTCGCTTAAGAGATTCTTGTACTCACTGAGTATCTGAAGATTTGGATTACTTGTCTCAGTCAACATTGATTTCATATGTCTCACGTAATTTACATGATCTCCGTTTGCTAAATAACAGTTCTTTAACTTAATATTATCTTTCTCTGAGAGCGTCTCGCTCAGTAATATATTATGCTTAAGAATTTCAATCGCTCGATCATAGTCCTTATTTTCAATCCACTCATCTATTGCATAATCCCTAATTTCATCATGGATCCAATTTTTTCTAATACGCTCAGCTCTCTTATCCGTATGATAATCTTCACCCTTCATCTCATCCAAAAGTATGATGAGTAGTTCCGTATACAAATAATCATCTTGATTAAACGTATCAAGTTTATCTGATAGCCATACTATTTTTAAAGCTTTACTTTTCGGGTCATGGAAATAATCTATCAGTAACTCATTGAATTCGATTGTATCAAACCCATTAAACACATCTATAAAAAGCATCAGTAAGTCAAAATGAGTCGAAGGATCACTATACTTTAATACTAACTTCAACACAGTATTGATTTCTTCGATTAGAAATGAGAAGTCACCTGAACCTCTATATTGTTGGAACTCATGAACTTTCTCTAGAAGATATTTTGCTGCTGTGTATGCTTTATCATACTCACCATCTTTAATAAGATCTTTAAATTCATCACTGAATCCCTCTTGTTCTTCATCGAAGTATTCTTCCTCATACCCACCATAATAATCACCAAAGTCACAACTAATATTATTTAAGAAATTATCAATCATGTCATTTAGATAAGTATTATATCCGAGTTTATTCCTGATAATCTGATGATCTAATAGTTGTCTCGCAATTGATGGCTTCGACTCTATAAGATCTTTAATCATTTGAATTAAATCTTTTGCCTCTAGTTCTTCCATTGAAGCTAAAAGTCGAGCTCTTATTTTATTATCAGATAGTCGTTCATAGTAATAAGCCAATGCGGCCATATGTTTGCAAAGGCGAGTTCCTTTCGCATAAGGACAGGTGCATTCAGCTGAAAAGTCAGGCCCATTTAAGTCAACATGCACATCATAAATATGAGTCCCTTTAATTTTTGCCTGTAAGGTCTTATTAACGTTCTTATAATTCCTAATCGAATCTTCATCAATATGATATCCGCGCTCTAGTATAATTGGATCAAACCATTCTTTCCAGTCCATAGATTCACTCCATTCCATTCTTATTTTAATTATAGAGTTTCTCAAACAAGATTCCTATACATAATAGAAAAAGATACACCCGAAGATGTATCTCATGTTTAATATCCAAAAATATTAGCAGGATCAATTCGACATGGAGCTCCTGCGCCCCATTCGCAAATCCTTCTAGAAGAGCTACTTGCACTTCCTGTTCCGAAGTTAGGACTATTACCCCATTTTTTTAATGCATCAATAATTTCTGTTTCATCGAATCTAATGATTTCTATGTGCAGATGAGGACCCGTACTT
>JAAYNU010000030.1 GCA_012520695.1 Erysipelothrix sp. | reverse complement strand
CACCAGGCTTTGAAAAAGGTAGGGGAATCACTGAGCGTTGTTGCGAAAGCAGATGATGGGGTCGTAGAAGCATTTGAATCAAGTGACTATCCTTGGCTCTTAGCGGTTCAATTTCATCCGGAAATGCTTCATCGTAAGGATGATCGCATGCAAAATATATTTAATGAACTTGTAATACAATCAAAAAAGGGGATTAATTTATGAGCACTACAAAAACGGTTAAGAAATTCGGTTTTTGGTCTATTGTATTATTAACGATTAACTCTATTATTGGAACGGGGATATTCTTAACACCAGCTGGTGTCATGAAGTCTGCTGGAACGTATACGCCACTTGTTTATCTTGTAGCCGCAATCTTTGCGGGCGTTCTTGCGATTACTTTCGCATCAAGCGCTAAATATGTTAATAAAAACGGAGCTGCATATGCCTATGCGAAGGCAGCATTTGGCGATAATGTTGGCTTGTATGTCGGGCTTACTCGTTTCATCTCATCAGCCATTGCCTGGGGTGTGATGGCGACAGCAGTAGTGCGTACAACACTCAGTATCTTTATTGGCGCAGATAACATTACGAATTCAAAAATCACGATCGGGTTTGTGATCTTGATGAGTGTTCTATTTGCGATTAATATGTTTGGAAATCATTTTGTCGAAAAGATTAATAATATTTCAACGATTGGGAAACTTGTAGCACTTGTGACTGCGATTGTTGCGGGATTCGTCATCTTTATTTCAACTGGAGAAAATCACTTCTCTCAAGTAAATGGTTTGATTCCAGATTTCTCGATGAACTTCACATCCTTTGTCGGTGCGACCATTGCAGCTTTCTATGCCTTCACAGGATTTGAAAGTGTTGCGAGTGCAGCATCTGAAATGGAGAACCCTGAAAAGAACTTACCACGCGCGATTCCGCTTGCGATGGCTATTATTGCGGCGGTGTATATTGGAGTTGTGACGATTGCGATGGTTATCAGTCCTGAAGCAATCTTGAATTCTAAGGAAGTTGTTGTATTGGCATCGGCTTTCTCAAATCCATTGATTAAGAACATCGTAATCTACGGAGCACTTGTGTCGATGTTTGGAATCAACGTAGCGGCATCATTCAGTACACCTAAGGTATTCCAAGCAATGGCCAGTGAAGGTCAGTTGCCTAAAGCACTTGCTAAGGTAAATGAAAAAGGGGTTCCTGTTGCATCGTTTATTGTGACTGTAGCGGTCGCAGTAATTATCCCGATGTCTTTCAGATACGATACTACGGACATCATGGTCATCTCAGCGATCTCGCGCTTCGTTCAGTTCTTAGTTGTTCCTGTTGGAGTGATTCTGTTCTTCAGGGGTAAAGCTAAGAATAAACAGGATATACTTGTGAATGCACATCGAAATCCAATCACTGATGTATTCATTCCACTTGTTGGTCTCTTTATGACACTTGTCTTACTTTATAAATTCAACTGGGTAGGGCAGTTCTCTCTTGAGACGGATGCCGGTCTTATTCTGAACTGGTATGCGATTGGGGCGATGGTTACAGGATTTGTGATCTTCCCGGCCATTGTGATGCTGTATCATAAATTTAGAAAAATTAATGCATAAAAAAACGAATCGCCTAAGCGATTCGTTTTAATTTTTTCCGTATGGACCAGTCCAGATACCATTGTCGAAGAACCATGTTCTCAGTTCATCAACGGTAAAGGGCTCATCACTAACGAATGAAAGTTTTGAAACTACTTCATAAGATTTCTTTTTCTCGTTTGCATCAACCAAGACAAAGCTTGGTGTTACTTCAATGTTAAGAACTTTTTGTAGGTTTACAACACTCACGTCTTCCGATCCACTCATATCGACATAAATGATGTCTAAGTTAAGTGGTGTCTCGAATTCATTCAGTAGGGGAAAGAGTATTGAACCTTCGATATACGAAGTGTCCGAAGAATCATTTCCTACGAATAAGAGTTGTTTACCTGACATTGTCTTTAATTCACTTGCGACATCTTTATAAGAGATGTATGCTCCTAAATCAAGATCCTCTATTGAGAACTCATCAATATTTTGTACAAATCGTGCATCACTTGGTGCGACGGTGCTTACTTCAACTGTTTTGTTAAATTGTTTGTGTAGTAATGTATACGCACTAATTCCGACAATGGCAACGAGTACGATAATTAAAATAGGTTTGTTCATATTGCCTCCTTATTAGCCTTGTAATTTTATCATGTAAGGATTATAAAAGCAATTTTATGGGAGATTTCAGTTAATGTTCACAATAGTAACTTAGCTTTAGAGGCACTCGTGAAAGGATTTGGATAAATTGGTTTAAATGTTGTGAAAATTACGCTATAATGTACACAGTAGAAATGGAGGTACATCATGTTCCTCAAGAAAATTGAAATGCAAGGATTTAAATCGTTTGCAGATAAGGTCGTGATCAACTTCCAGGATGAAGTAACAGGGATTGTTGGTCCTAATGGCTGTGGTAAATCTAACATAAGTGATGCGATTCGATGGGTCTTAGGAGAACAGTCCAGTAAGAGTCTTCGAGGAACGAGCATGACGGATGTTATTTTTAATGGTTCCGAGAACCGAAAAAAAGTAAACCTAGCCGAAGTAACGCTCGTATTTAATAACGAACGCAAAGCACTCAACTCAGATTATGAAGAAGTAGAAGTCACACGACGACTCTTCAGAGACACACGAGAATCAGAATACCTTATTAATAAGGTGCCATGTCGTTTACGCGATATTCATGACTTAGTCCTAGATACAGGATTGGGACGCGACTCGCTGTCAATCATTTCACAAGGTACGATTTCGTATTTTGCGGAAGCGAAGCCAATCGAACGACGCGTCATTTTTGAAGATGCAGCCGGAGTATCGAAATATAAGAAACGTAAAATTGAATCAATCAATAAACTCGAACGCACCAAAGAAAACATGGACCGTATGCAAGATATTGTGGATGAAATTACACGCCAAGTTAATTCACTCAAACGTGCCGCAAAGAAAGCAGAAATCTATGTAGAGAAACGCGACCTCTTAAAATCAATTGAAGTCTCAGTACTGTGTAAAGACATTACAGATCTCAATGGCATGATTAAAGAAGGACAAGCGAAAGTCTTTGAACTTCAAGCACAACTCGCAAGCCTTGAAACCAATGTCGGAGTTTACGACCATGAGTTAGAAGAAAAGCGCAATGAAATATTCAAACTTGATCAAGAAGTATCTAAAGGTCAAGAAACAATGATGAAATACATTCATGAAGTCGGAGTTTTGGAAACACGACGAATTGAAACAGACGAACGTCGTAAATATGCGATGGAAGTCGGCGATAAGAAAGCCAAAGCAAAAGAACTTAAGGCAATGTTGAATGATGCGAAAATCGAATTTGATGATCGTAAGAAACGACACCAAGAACTGAATGCTGCGGTTGAGATTCTTGTTCAATCAAACTTTGAACGCAATCAAGAACTTGCAGATAAAACTGTACGTGTATCAAGCTTATCCGGTGGACTGAATACACTCAAGAATCGACTCGATGTATTGGAACATAGAATTTCTCGTCCGTTTGAAGGCCAACAAGGTGTTCAAGCGATTATGGACAACAAAGCATCACTGCACGGAGTCCACGATGCAATCGGGAATATCTTTACACCGCATGATTCCTACGAAACAGCAATCACAACGGCACTCGCAGGATCCATCATGCATATCGTAACAACTAGTGATAAAGACGCAGTTAATGCGATTAACTTTCTCAAGAATAACAGATCAGGTCGCGCAACATTCATTCCAATGTCCGTTGTCCGTCCGAGAAGCGTCCAAAATGATGCGCTTACGGTATCGGATTCTGTTAAAGGGTATCTCGGAGTTGCATCTGATTTCGTTGATAACGACGAAACCTATGCAGACTTACGCGATAGCTTGTTAGGAAACGTTCTGATTGTTGAAACAATTGAGAACGCGAATACCCTAGCAAAACGCTTAAACCATGCCTACAAGATTGTTACGCTTGATGGAGATGTCATCCACCGCGGTGGAGTAATGTCAGGTGGACGAAGCAAAGGGAACAACCAATCTATGTTGACCCTGCGCAAAGATAAAGAAGATCTTGAAAAAGAAGTACTCTTAAAACAGGAGAACCTTGTCCTTGAACAAAATAAACTTAATGCATTACAAACAAGTTTGCGCGAAGCTTCGGATGAACTGATGGGACGAAGAATTTCTTTAGCCCAAATTGAACCCGTACTCGACGCCAAACGTGCACGCTATGAAAACTTAAAACAAGAATTCGAGGATTTAAATCCAGAAGAACTTGATTTAGATGTCAGTGAAGACGATGGCGTTAGTGAATTGAACGCATTACTCATGAAACGCGATGAACTTGGATCAACACTCTCATTATTAAGGGAGCGAAGAAACAACCTAAGCCATGATGTGAAGCGAAAAGAAGCATCGTTCAGAGAAGACCGCAGTGAACTTAATGCACTAACATCAAGTTTACACGGACTCGACTTAGAACTCACAAAACAACAAACACGCGTTGAAAACAACTTAGAACGCTTGTCATCCGTCTATCAAATGACGTATGAATATGCGTATGAAAATGTCTACAATGAAGAGGCCGCAAAGAACTCATCTGAAGTACTACAACTTCGTGGTGAAATTGCGAACCTTGGAAATGTGAACCTTGAAGCGCCTGAAGAATATAAAGAAGCTCAAGAACGCTATGATTTCCTCAGTGCTCAACTCGATGAGTTGGTCGCAGCTCGCGATAAACTGCTTGCGGTAATCGATGAGATGGATGAAATCATGATTGTTCAGTTCAAAGAAATGTTCGATAAGATCAACGATGAGCTGAATGAAGTCTTCACCAAACTCTTTGGAGGCGGTAAAGCACGACTCATCCTTGAAGATGAAAATGATCTTTTAAATACAGGAATTGACATTGACGTACAACCACCCGGAAAATCAGTACAAAACATTCGTTTGTTCTCGGGTGGAGAAAAGAGCTTGATCGCAATCTCAGTACTCTTTGCGATTCTAAAAGCACGTCATGTGCCACTGTGCATCTTTGATGAGGTAGAGGCAGCACTTGACCAAGCAAACGTTGAACGACTCGCAAACTATATTAAAAATTTTGCGGACAACACACAGTTTATTCTCATCACACACAGACCTGGAACAATGGCTCAGTGCGATGTACTCTACGGTGTTACAATGCCGACAAAAGGTGTTTCAAACATGCTCAGAGTTAAACTAGAAGAAGCTGTTGAATTGAGGGAGGCGTAAATATGGGTTTGTTTTCACGATTCAAAAAGAAAAATAAAGTTGATGAAGATCAAATACTGTACGAAACAGGCTTGGATGCAACTAAACAAGGATTTGGTTCAAAACTAAAATCATTGTTCGTTGGAAAACCTAAGTTTGATGACGCGTGGTGTGACCACTTACTCGCAACACTCATTCAGTCCGATGTTTCGCTGAAAAGCGCTCAAAAGATTATTAAAAGCTTCCGCAAGAAAGTGAAATCAAACATGAGCGAAGAAGAAGCACTTGAAACACTGGCAGATGTAATGTTTAACCAATATGGAGAAAACATCACAGAATATGAACCACACGACGGTTTGAACGTCATTCTCGTCATGGGAGTGAATGGTTCGGGTAAAACAACATCCTGTGCGAAGTTAGCACAACGATACTTATCACAAGGCCTTAAAGTCCTCTTAGTCGGGGGCGATACATTTAGAGCAGCGGGGAGTTCGCAACTCGGTGTATGGGCTGAGTCGATTGGAGCGGGGTTTGTGGGAGGCGTCGCCAACCAAGATCCTGCATCTGTATTCGTTGATGGTGCACGCTATGCTAAAGAACACGGTTATGACATCATGATTTGTGATTCTGCAGGCCGCCTACAAAATAAAGTGAATCTTATGAAGGAACTGGAAAAAATGAAGCGCGTTCTTGAAAAAGAAGCGGGTCAAATTGACCAAACCTACTTAGTCATCGATGGGAATACCGGTCAAAATGGTCTCATTCAGGCAGGTGCGTTTACTGAAGTGGCCCATGTGGACTCACTCATCGTCACAAAACTTG
>JAAYNU010000029.1 GCA_012520695.1 Erysipelothrix sp. | reverse complement strand
GAGCTTATGGCTCGTATTAAGGCTGTAACGGAGCGTGCTAAAGGAAAAAAACATGCAGTGTATGAATTTCAAGGATTGCAGTTGGACCTTACAGGGCGCACTTTAAACATTGATGGTGAGCGTGTGAATCTAACTCCCAAAGAATTTGATTTATTATCGTTTTTAATCCAACATAAAGACCAAGCTTTAACGCGTGATCTTTTATTGGATAAAGTTTGGAATTATAATTATTATGGTGATTACCGTACCGTTGATACACATGTCAAAATGTTGCGTCAGAATCTTGGACCCTATCGCGATTTCATCGTGACGGTTCGAGGCACAGGTTACAAATTTGAAGTCACTGACTAAAAATATGGCGTTTCGTATTTGGTTCTATTTTCTAATCTTAACGGGTTTGATGCTTCTGTTTATGTGGATGCTTCAAATCTCGTTTATTGGACCATACTACGAAAAGAATCGGTCGGAAACGACTCAACTGAAAGCGGACGAAATTAGCCGCTTTCTTGAACGTGAAACGTTCGCCGATGAAGAATCAACACTGATTAAATTATTGGCATCAGAGAATATGTGTGGTTCCATTTATAACAGTAAGGGTACACGGATCATGAGTGCGAACCTAGGTTATTCAAACTGTTATCTTGCTTCTCTTAGTCCAACCGCAATGCGTGAGTATATGAACATGGCTGAGAAGTCGACCACAAAGAACTTTGCGGTTCGTTTCAGTTCTGAAATATTTGAACAAGGACTATATTTCTATGGAAGGGAAGTTACGATTGAAGAAGAACCATATTTCGTCTTCATTAACTCTCCTTTAGAGCTTCTTGATTCAACCGTCTTTGTACTCAAGCGTCAGTTTGGTTTACTCGCAGTATCTGTTTTTACCTTCGCAACGCTTGTAGCATTTGCGCTATCGCGTAGACTATCGCGTCCAATCTCAAAGATTACTGATGATGCGGAGCGCTTAGCACAAGGGGATTATACAGTTCAGTTTGATAGTTTTGGATATTCAGAAGTGACAGCGCTCTCTAAGACACTTAACTATGCGACTTCTGAATTTAGAAAAACAGATGCCTTGCGTCGTGATTTAGTGGCCAACGTATCCCATGATATTAAAACACCCCTGACAATGATTAAAGCTTATGCGGAAATGATTCAGGATATATCGGGTGATAATGAGAAGATGCGAAATGAGCATTTGGACGTTATCTTAGATGAGACCCATCACTTAGAGCGTCTTGTGAATGACATGTTGACCTTATCTAAATATGAATCGGATGTGTTCACGATTACTGAATCAAAGTTCAATCTTTATGATCACATTCTATCGACTCTTAATTTATTCCAAATTGTGGACGTTGATTTCGATGTTGATGTACCCAAAGACTTGGTGGTTATTGCGGATGAAATTAAAATGGGGCAGGTACTGTATAATTTTATTAACAATGCGACCCGTTTCACAGGAAAAAATAAACTCATTGTGATTCATAGCCAAATCTTAAATGATGACAGTGTCATTGTGAGTGTTAGGGATTTTGGTCCCGGTATTGAATCTGAAATAATAAAACAGATTTGGGATCGTTATTATAAGGTGGATATTAATTTTCAAAGAAGTGCTTCAACAGGTCTTGGCTTATCGATCGTACGAGCAATTTGTGAAGCCTGTGGATCTTTTTACGGTGTAGATTCAGTTGTCGGTGAAGGAACAAGTTTCTATTACACTTTGAAACAATCAAAGTAATAAGGTGAACTTGGTTTCTTTGGGTACAAGCTGATTTTTGTATCAAGGATATTAGGTGAAAAACAATCTTTTATTTTCAAAATATTTAATTTTTTAGATATCTGATGTGAATTCATTAGTATATTTTACTTTAATTCTAACAAAATTAGAGGGGATTTTGTTAAAGATTGTGGTTAATTTCACAAAGTAACGCTTTAATTACAAATAAACTGTGTCTTATCTTGGTTTTGTGGGGTGGATGAAAAACAATTAATCTTAAAGGATAGAAAATATTTCGAATCAGTTGTAAACTTTATATGTGGTGCAAGAACAGATATATGCACACATTATAGGGGGAAATAAAATGGAAAAAATTTCATCAAAAGAGTTATTAAATAAGATTCTTGCGGGATCAGCAATGGGGATTGTCGTAGGATTAATTCCAAGTGCAATCTTCGGAGAAATATTCAAGGCATTGGGAGGATTTAGTGAGATTTTTGTTACACTTGGTAACATTACAACAGCATTACAATTCACTGTTCCTGTCTTGGTTGGGATGTTTATTGCGCTTCAATTTAAATTGTCACCGATCGAAACAGCGTCCGTTATTGGTGCTACTTTCGTAGGGAGTGGTGCAGCGAAATTAGTTGAAGGTGCATGGGTTCTTAAAGGTACGGGTGACCTGATTAATATTATGATCGTTGCTTCAATTGCGGTCTTAATTATCAAATGGTATAACAATCGAATTGCGAACCTTGCAATCGTAGTTACACCGATAATTGGTGCCGTTATTCCAGGACTTGTCGGTGTATTAACACTGCCTTATATTTCTACAATTACAGCTTTCTTAGGTAGTGTGATTTCTAACTTTACATCACTACAACCTTTGGTTATGATGGTTCTAATTGCAATGTGTTTCGCACTTATCATTGTGACACCACTCTCAACTGTTGCGATAGCATATGCTATCACACTTGCGGGTTTGGGCTCAGGAGCTGCTAACGTCGGAATTGTTGCGACATTATTCACACTTGTTTACGGTTCATCTAAAGTTAATAACAAGGGAACTACATTTGCATTATTCTTTGCAGGTCCAAAAATGATGATGCCAAATTATTTACAGAATCCAATCTTAACATTGCCAATTTTAATTAATGCAGCAATTACAGGATTTGTTGGATTTATATTCAAAATTCAAGGAACAACTGCTTCAGCAGGGTTCGGTATTACAGGACTTGCGGGTCCAATCAACGCTTACAACTTTATGGGATCTTCCGTTTTAGTAAATGTTGGAATACTTGTAATTCAATATTTAGTAGTTCCATTGGGAGTTGCAATGCTGACTCACACACTATTTACGAAAATTGGATTGTATGATGATTCATTATTCGAAGTAAAAGCAAGTAAATAATAAAAAAGAGGAGACAAACAATGAAAAAAATAGCAGTATTTAATGTCAGAGATGAAGAAATTGAAATTACAAAAAAATGGTCCGAAAAAAACGGTGTAGAACTTACCCTTATTGAAGGTCAATTATCCATTGAAAATGTTCATTTATGCGAAGGCTTTGATGGTTTATCACTCAGCCAAAACACAAAGGTTTCAGAAGAAGTTATGGTTAAATTAAATGAGTTTGGTATCAAACAAATTGCTCAACGAAGTGCAGGTTTTGATTATTATGATCTTGAAGCAGCAAAGCGTCTTGATATCATCATCAGTAATGTTCCAGTGTACTCACCTGAATCCATTGCGGAATTTACAATTGCATCTGCATTGAGACTCATTCGAAAACTTGATTTGATTGATGAAAATACACATCAAAGTGATTTCCGTTGGCAACCCTCAATCCGTGCAGGTCTTTTAAATGAAATGACTGTGGGTGTTATTGGAACCGGTCATATTGGAAGAATTACAGCAAAATTATTCTCTGCATTTGGTGCAAAGGTATTAGCGTATGATATTTATCAAAACGAAGATGCTAAAGCATTCTTAGAGTATAAAGATTCTATTGAAGATGTTGTGAAGGAAGCTGATGTTGTAACATTACACGTTCCAGCAACTGCTGATAACTTCCATCAATTTAATTATGAATTATTCAAAAACTTCAAAGCGAGTGCTTATTTAATTAATGCTGCTCGAGGATCTGTTGTTGACACAGAAGGCTTGCTCAAGGCACTTGATGATAACCTTCTTGCAGGAGCTGCTCTTGATACCTATGAAAATGAAGGACTTTACATTCCAAAAGATAATCGTGAAAATGGCATCGATGATGCATTGTTCCTTGAAACAATCAACCATGATAAAGTTGTCTTTACTCCTCACATCGCTCACTATACGGATGTGTCGGTAAGAAATATTATGAACATTGGTTTAGATTCAGTTTTAGAAGTTATCACTACTGGTGATACAAAAAATCGCGTAAACTAAAACTAACTCAATAACATAAATAATAAAAAGCCTCACATTTTTAAAACGTGAGGCTTTTATTATCGATTTTTAAAATGAGTAAAGAATAATACCTATGTACTTTTTTATATTG
>JAAYNU010000028.1 GCA_012520695.1 Erysipelothrix sp. | reverse complement strand
GTTTGTATATTCTTAAACACCTAAATCACCTCATTTTCAAGTAATGTCTTCACTAATGATGTCGAGTAATCGTTATCTTGGAATGCTTCTGATAATAGAATTTCAAGTTGGAAATCAACGTTCGTGATAATCCCGTCCACATCAATTTCCTCTAAAGAGCGAATGGCTTTTTCCAAAGCTTCATCGCGCGTTCTTCCGAAAACAATCACTTTCGCAATCATGGAATCGTAGTAGGGTTGAATGCTGTAACCTGGATAAACGAAACTATCCACACGAACACCATTCCCCCCTGGGAAGTGAAGATTCTTTATCATGCCTGCATGGGGCATAAAGTTATTGTACGGATCTTCCGCGTTCACGCGAATTTCAATCGCATGGCCTCGAACTGAGATATCACTTTGTTTCAATTCAATGGCGCGACCTTCCGCAATGCGTATTTGTTCAGTAACTAAGTCGACTCCCGTTATTAGTTCAGTAATTGGGTGTTCCACTTGAAGTCGAGTATTCATTTCGATGAAGTAGAAGTTCTCTTCGTTGTCCATAATGAATTCGAAGGTCCCTAAAGACTCATATTTAATTGCTTTGGTTGCTTTAACACAGACATCATAGAGACGTGCCTTTGTTTTATCTGAGATATTTTGGACAGGTGCTTCTTCAATCATTTTTTGATTGTTTCTTTGAACCGAACATTCTCTCTCATATAGATGGAGCGCATTACCGTGCTCATCTCCCATGACCTGAACTTCGATATGGCGCGGGTTCTCTACGAACTTTTCTATATAGACCCCACCATTACCAAAAGAAGCCTTTCCTTCTTGTTGGGCTTGAGTGAGTGCTTCTTTCAATTTGAATGTTTCATAGCACACTCTCATCCCCTTACCACCGCCACCTGCAGTGGCTTTGATGAGGATGGGATAACCAATGCGTTCCGCTGTTGCGAGCGCTTCTTCGTATGTTTCTATGAGTCCTGTTGAACCTGGGACAACGGGAACACCCGCCGCAACCATTGTTTGTCGGGCAGTAACTTTATCGCCCATCACATCAATATGTTCTGATTTGGGTCCAATGAATTTAATCCCTAATGATTCGCACTTACGCACAAAGTCTGCGTTCTCTGATAGAAATCCATATCCTGGATGAATCGCATTCGCTCCAGTATTAATAGCAGCCTGTAAGATTGCCTCTTGGTTAAGATATGCTTTATGATCGCCGATACAAATTGACTCATCCGCTAAGACACAGTGCAGTGCTTCTATATCAAATGTGGAATAGACTGCGACTGTTTGGATGTTGAGTTCACGACAGGCCCGTATTAATCGAACCGCGATCTCACCACGGTTTGCGATTAAGACTTTGTGAATCATTTTCATTATTTTAATACCAAGATTGTTTGATCAAAAGCCACTGGCGTTCCATCTTGAAGTAAGATTTCAGAGACCACACCTGCTTTATCTGATTTAATTTCACTCATAACTTTCATTGCTTCAATAATACAAATCACATCGCCAACCTCAATGGATTGTCCGATGGACACAAAGGGCGCATCATCCGGTCCAGGTTTGGAATAGTAGACTCCTACTAAAGGAGAAACTACTGTGTTCTTGTGGCTTACTGCTAAAGGTACTGTTTCTTCTCTCACAACGTGATCGTAGCTTCCTTCTCTCGCAACACTGATTTCAATGTCCTTGTCTTTGTAGCTGAGGCTTGTTAGTTTATTGGTTTCTAGTAAGTTAATTAGTTCTTTAATTTCTTTTGTTTTCATAGACCCTCCGAAAATTAGTTTGATATTCAAACCAAATCATAATATAATGAGATTTGTAAGTCAAACAAAAGGAGTTTATACAAACATGAAACTAAAACCAATGGTGCGAGACAACATCGCGCTCAACGCCCATGAAGAGGGCTGCAAGCAATCCATCCTCAATCAAATCGAAGAATTAAAAAATTTACCATCCATCCAATCAAATGAACTAAACGTTCTTATTATCGGAGGCAGTTCTGGTTACGGGCTCGCAAGTCGCATTGCCCTAACGTTTAAAGCCAATGCTTACACTTATAATGTGAGCTTTGAACGTGCTGCAAGGGGGAGAAATACCGCATCAGCCGGATATTACAATAATGAGGCTTTTCAAGAGATTGCGACATCTCAAGGATACTCATCCGACGACCTCAACGCCGATGCCTTCTCACATGAAACGAAACAAAGTGTTATAGAAGATTTCACTACTAAAAATATAAAGATAGATCTTCTCATCTACTCAGTAGCCAGTGGAATACGCTTTGATCCTGATACTCAAGAAAAATATGTATCTGCTCTTAAGCCAATCGGTAAAGAGTTCAAAGGACAATCCGTCGACATCGCAAAAGAATTAATTAAAGATGAAATCATCCAACCCGCAAACGACGAAGAAATCTTCAACACAACGAAGGTAATGGGTGGTGAGGACTACCTTCTATGGGTAGAAGCGCTTAATAAGGCAAACCTATTCAACGAAGGTGCTACAACACTTACTTATACTTATGTAGGATCGGAACTGACTTACCCAATCTATAAAGATGGAACGATTGGTCACGCTAAGCGTAACCTTGAAAGTACGCTTCCTAAGATTCAATCCATCATGGATCAGTACAATGGACACGCAAAGATCAGTTCATCTAAAACTGTGGTCACAAAGGCATCTGTATTTATACCAACTGTTGCCTTATATGCATCTGCCTTATTTAAAGTCATGAAAGAGCGTGGTACGCATGAGTCTATTACTGAACATAAATACCGTTTATTCAAGGACTTCATCTTTAATAAAGATAATACTGATTCACTGATTCGACTGGATGCTTTTGAATTAGATAAAGACACTCAAGTACAAGTTGAGACACTCTTGGATACTTATAATAACGACCTATCAAAGGTAGACTTTGAGTTTTTTAAAGAAGAGTTTATGCGTCTCAGTGGATTTGAAGTTTCAGGGACCAATTACTAGGTACATCACTATCATTTCTTCATTTAATTCCTTATAATCTTGTGAGTGAGGAGAACTTTATGAAGAAAATTATTGCATTAACTGGATCCGTCAAAGGGATTAAAACTCAGATTGCGCTTGAACACACGCTCTCATATATTAGTAAACACAACCCGACGATGGAAACAGAACTATTGAAAATAGGTGATTTCAACTTAGAGTTCAGCGATGGCAGACCCATCAGCGACTACAATCTAGATACACAATTTGTGATCAATAAGATCCTTGAAGCTGATGCGATTATCATCGCAACACCAACATACCAAACATCCATACCAGGAGCTCTCAAAAATATCTTTGATCTTCTGCCAATGAATGCTTTGGATACTAAAATTGCAGGCATCATCGTGACGGCCGCAAGTCCTATGTACTTCTTAATGGCTGAGCAACAACTCAAACCCATCCTAAGTTATATGGGAGCACACGTTATCAATAAGTACGTATACATTCAGGATTGTGATTTCACAAATGATGTCATCACCAATCCCGATATTACTCAGCGTCTATGCACACTTGCGCTTGATACCCTTGATGGGCTTGGGCACATGGATCTACAGAAAAAGTATTCAGATGACCGTAAAAATATACAAAAGTCCCTATAACAACGCTTTCTTTAACTTTTGACTTACACTCCATCAACGTGGTAAAGTAGAAGTGACAAAAGGAGATTTATTTATGAAAAAATTGCTAGTATTAATACTTGCGGGACTGACACTCGTGGGATGCTCAAGTAAAACAAATACAATCGTATGTACTGATACGAGCGGTGAAAATGTGACTCTAACATCGAATTCAGAAGGTGGTCTTGCGAAGATCAGTACTGAATCACATGAAGAAGGCGTGAGTAAGGAAGATTACGAGAGTGAACTTGAATCCCTAGAAGCATTCTTAGAAATTATGAATGAAACTGAAGGACTGTTAGTAAGTACTGAACACAAAGCCGAAACATTCACAAT
>JAAYNU010000027.1 GCA_012520695.1 Erysipelothrix sp. | reverse complement strand
CTTTGCTAAATAGCCCTATTTGATTAGACTATTTGATGAGTTGGTATTGTCACTTCTTAATATGAAATATTTGTTATCTAATGCGATTGATTTTGGGTAAACTTATCCTATCTTCCTGCATAGATGCAATATTTTTTCACATTAATATCTTGAAGTTTGCCGACCGATATAGATTAATTACACATATGAGAGCCTTGGGCTCTTTTTTTATTTTTCTTGACGCTTGTTATACCAGGACTCGAGGTCGGTGTAACTTAAATTGAAATAGTCCATAACTACCTCAATAGTTTGAATTGAGAAACTATCTCCATTAATAAACTTGGGTAACACATTTCTACCCGATATTCCCATATCTCTTCTTATAGATCCAACTGATAAATTATTACTTTCTAGGTAAACAACAAAATATTCACGGATCATAGGAAAGATACTTTGGAATCGTTTCTCTTCTGAATTAATCATTATTACCTCCTAACCACGCAAAAAAGACAACTTACCGAAGTAAATTGTCCACATTTTCAATTTTGGTGCGGGCGAGAGGACTCGAACCTCCATGCCGAAGCACATGATCCTAAGTCATGCGTGTCTACCAATTTCACCACGCCCGCATTGCTTGGTGCTCATTGATTATACCAATCGTGAGATCATAATTCAAGGCTTAATTGAAATTATTTTCAAATAATTAATGTTGATATTATTATGTTGTATTTATACCATCGATAAGTCTAGGCAGTAGTGTTGGAATTTAATATTAGCGCTGCTTATTTGCGCTTTAATTGTGGTGTATTTTCATATGTATGCACTCCATTAAGTGGTAAGATAATATCACACGTGGGGGTATCACTATGGAACATAATGATAAAGTTGATCAGTTTATTGCTGAGTTGAGTCCTGAACAGAATTCTATTGTCCTCAAATTAAGAGAAATCTTAGCGAATCCATCATTTGATTTAACAGAAACTTACAAATGGTCGTCACCAACTTACGAGAACAATGGGCTTGTGGCATACATCAAAACTGCTAAAGCATACGTAAGTCTTGGTTTCTACAAGGGATTCGAACTAGTTCCTTTTGATTCATCTGAATTATTAGAAGGTAGTGGCAATACTTTAAGACACCTTAAGTTTAGAAGTCTTGAAGATATTGATGTTTCAGTAATTGAACCGTTAATAACTCAAGCGATTAATCTAAATCTCAAAACTATAAATAATTAGTTCTAGTTACACCATAATTGTTGAATAAATTTAATGCGAATCATTTCAATGGAGGAATACAATGACAATCAACAACGCAATCATCTATCTTATCTCAATCAATATCATATCCTTGGTATGTATGGCCTTTGATAAGCGACAAGCCACCAAACGTGGTCAAAGGGTATCAGAGTACTTCTTTACCCTTCTGAGCATGCTTGGTGGCTTTGTAGGCATCATAGGTGCCGGATTAATATTTCGACATAAGACACGCAAACGAAGTTTTCAGTTGAAGATTATATTTGGTATCTTGATCTTTATTCTATTTGCTTATCTTATCATTCAATCAAATTTAGTTTAAAGTACTATTTATTAATTGTTTAGTTTCTTTTACCGCTGTTTCGATAGCTCTTCTCGTAACGATTCAATACGTTCGAATGAATTTATCAAATGGCTTTTTTTATCTTCGTCCAAACCACTTGCGAATTCAGTGTTTAAAAATGTCTCTAAAATATTAAGTGCAACGGAAACATTCAGTAATCGCGCTCCCAATGCCAAAACATTCGCATCGTTAATAATACGTCCGCTCTTTGCTTGTGATACTGAGACACAATTAATTGAACGAATCCCTTTATGGAGTGAGACAATGTGTTGTGCTCCAAAGCCATTACCGCATAGAACGATTCCTCTGCTGGAATCATCTTCGCTTACTGCTTTTCCAACCCAATAACTTGCGCCATATTCAGATGTAGATTTCTCGCTAAGATCAAATACTTTATAGCCTTGATCGTTCAAGGTTGTATAAATTAGATTTTTTAAACCAACTGCACTACCTTCTCCACCAATATAAATGTTCATGTTGTTCTCCTAATTTGTTTATGACAAAAATGATTTATCGATTTCTTTATTCCAATATACCACTAATACAATTCCCATCGCAATCATAAATCCTAATTGCATCAATATCATTACTTTAATTAACATTATACATCTCTTATCTTATTAAGAAAAGGAAGCCATTGGCTTCCCTAGATATAGATTATTTCGATTCCAGCGAATACATTATCTCCGCTGATTCTTAATACAGGACCATCGCCTCTCCCATGGGGGTTTATCTCACTGACACCACCGAATACACTGGATAGACTTGATACAACATCAACATCCTTATTCACATAGATTCGTGTTTTAGAAAACACATTGTCTATTTTAATAGTTGCTTCATTCAAGATGACTGCCTCATTTAAATAAAGATCAAGCGAACCCATTACTGATTCGACTTTGATGTATCGTAGGTTATTTGTTCTAACGGAACGAGAGTTCGATCCGAATACAGATGTGATTTGAATCGTACCATCTGCCTCAGCATACTTGAACTTTTGGCCTTCGCCCATCGTGAAGTGTTCACCATCTCCCATTCTGATGATGACTGAGTGGTCCTTTAGTAACAAAGATACCCCTATTGATAGTAAAGCACCAATAAATAAGATAAGCCAGATATTCCCATCAATTCCAAGACTTTCCCTGTTGATGATGACACCGACTGTCATCTGCATTATCGCGTTCGCATATTTTTTTGAAAGTAAATTGACGATCGCTCCCGCTGCCACGAGAGCACTCATTGTCAGTGTCATCCAATTAATCCCACTTGGAAGAAGTCCCAATAAGTCCCCAAACAACAGTAACCCTGCTATTACTAAACCTAATCCCCAAATCGTTTTTCCCTTTTTCATACCCCTGCACCTCTTTCTATGACTATCTTATATTCTTACCACTGTAATAACACGCTTTCTTTGCTAAGCGGTCACTTTAGGCACTTGAGATGTCATTTTTATAAAATTGTAGGTAATTGAGGATATCAAATGTTTACCTTACCCTTTATTAGTAAGTCATTATTTTTATTCAAGATGTCATAAAAAAGACACCCACTTGGGTGCCTTTACTTTAGATATACGTAATCTCAAGAGAACCAAAGCTTACATCACCTGTGATTCTAACGATCGGTGCTCCAGCAACAAAGTTACTGAACTCATCCGCTCCTGAACCAAAGCTGACATCAAGATTATTCTCTACTGTTACCGTTCTCGGTAAGTAAAGATGAACTGAACCAAAGCTACACTCAACGTTTATTTCTGATCCTTCTGGATTGAACTGTGATTCGTTGAAGTAGATATCAATACTACCAAAGGTACATTCTAGATTCGCATAGGTGAAGTTATCTGAACGAACATAGCGCGTACGACCTGTGAATGTCGTTTCAACTTTGATGTTCTCATCAGCACCTGTTCGATGTGAACTAAAATCTTGGTCTCGATCCTGTTCATCGTTTACGAAATGGAATTCATAACCATCACCTTTATTAAGGTTCATGCGCTTCTGTTTTCTCATTTTTCGCTTTTGAGTCTTAAATATTATATTAAGACCTGTACTTAATAGATATGCTGCGAATACAATCAACAAGCGACTATCTTGTATATTTAAGTCCTTCGCAAATAAGACTGCGATAAAGGACAGTGGCATGATGATGCCATAGAAATCCAGTTTAAATAGACTCATAAATGATATCGCTCCGAGGAAAATCGTAGCACCCATCGTAAAGAGTGATGGCATGTTGGGAACAATTCCCATCATGTCAATAATTAAGTAGAAGGACATTCCGATTAGGAATAGACCCCACATTGTTCGTTTTTTCATAAGATACTCCTCTCTTTCAACTTAGTTTTAAGTTTTGAATAATACATTCTAGAAACATAGACAATTTTTGTGGAATCGAAGAACTGAACACTTCGATTCGATGTTAGGTTGCGCTCCAAACTGGAAACATTTTCTGAGTTTAGAATCGTTGATTTTGAAATCCTCATGAATGTCGAAGGCAGCGCGTCTTCTAACTCATACAATCGATAACGCGTGATCAATGAACGATTGTTCAAGTGGACATAAACAGCGTCCCCTTCAGTTTCAAAGAACAAGACATTATTTAAATCAACATTGACATCCGATCCCCTTGAACTCGCTTGAATACTCATCGTACTCGATTGATCAACAAACTTTTGTATCTCAGGAGTCATCACTCTACAATGAATGATAATATCTTCTTCTAAATCTGGATCTTCTATTATTTTAATCTTCATGTGAGCGTTCCTCCTAACTAAAGTCTATACTTTTAAAGGCGTTTCTCATACTAAACGGGTGTAAGTGGTCATTATATTCCCTTAAGCCGTTACTTTCTCAATCCTTTGAGGAGTTTAATTTCTTCTCCATATCCTTCAACATCATTTGGTGTCTCAAGATAAAATGGTAAGTGCTTTAATTTAGGGTGATTAATAATGGCTTCAAATGTATCCGTTCCAATACTTCCTAGACCAATCTTTTCATGGCGGTCTTTATGAGACTTGAATGGGTTCTTTGAATCATTCAGGTGAATGGCATGAAGTTTATCCAAGCCAACAATACGATCAAACTCATCAATAACACCATCTAAATCATTCACGATATCATAACCTGCATCATAGATATGGCATGTATCCCAGCAAACACCTAGTTTTTCTTTAACATTAACTTTATCAATGATCATTTGTAGTTCTTCAAATGTACGTCCTACTTCCGTTCCTTTACCGGCCATTGTTTCAAGTAACACGATTGTTTCTTGATCTGGTGATAAAACACGATTCAGCATATCTGAAATCATAACGACTGCAGGTTCTACGCCTTGTCCTGTATGACTTCCAGGATGGAAATTATAAAGACTTCCCTTGATGAAACTCATACGATAAATATCATCGCGCATAACTTCTTCTGCATATTCTCTCGTATATTCTTTCTGACTGCACGCGTTCAATGTGTAGGGTGCATGTGCCAAAATATGCTTGAAATCATTGTCAATGATGATGCGATTTAAATTCTCAACATCCATTAAATCAAGCTCTCTAGCTTTTCCGCCGCGCGGACTTCGTGTGAAGAATTGAAAGGTATTTGCCCCAATTGAAAGAGCTTCTTTCCCCAATCCCTCATAACCATTCACAAACGATAAATGACATCCAAGTACCAACATACAATACCTCCACCTTTTCTAGTAGTATCGTACCTAAAATGGCTTTCAATTACAAGAATTGAGACTAAATAGGCACATAAGTATACAAGAAATCTGATTATTGTATACTTAAAATACAGGAGGAATGCAAATGGAACTAGAAAACAAAAAAGTACTCACAATTGTGAGCCCAGACTATGATGATTTAGAGCTTTGGTATCCCATACTACGCCTTCGAGAAGCTGGCGCACACGTCGACATCGCAGGTGAATTAAAGGATCATGACTACAAAGGTAAGTATGGTCTTAATGTCACCACAAACTTATCATTCGATGAAGTTGATATCACGACTTATGATGGCATTCTTGTCCCCGGTGGATGGGCACCAGACTATTTAAGAAGACTGGACTCCGTGCTTGAATTCATTCAATACATGGATAAACACAATAAAGTTATCGGACAAATTTGTCATGCAGGATGGGTTTTAAGTTCAGCAGGCATCTTAGAAGATAGAGCAGTCACAAGTACTCCAGGAATCAAACACGACCTTATGTACGCAGGTGCACTCTGGTCCAATGTTCCCGCAGTTCGAGATGGCAACATCGTGTCGGGTCGTCGCCCACCAGATTTACCAGAATACATGCCCCTTATTATTGAGGCGCTTAAAGATACAAAATAAAAACCGTCGGCTGACGGTTTTTATTTTGTTGATTCAAGAGCGAATAAGACAGCTCCCATTAGATTTGAATTCGAAGAATATTCACAGGCCACAAGCTTCGTGGTAAGTGCGGGTTGCGCAAACAACATTCCGCGTCCTAAACCGTCGAATACAGTATTAATGTGATCGATAAGACCTGGATCCTTCGTAACACCACCACCAATGCAAATGAAATCTGGATTATAGATAGATATCAAAATACATAGGATGAATACGATGTTATCAACCCATTGGTTCATCACTGTAATCGCATCCGCATCCCCTTGATGAAAGAGTGTGAATACATCTTTAGCAGATGTCACTGAATCAGGATGCAGTTGATTGTACATGAACGGCAATGTTGAAGCAGATGCTTCTTGAGCAGCAATACTGAATTCACCTTTTGAGTTTTTCATTGGGATTCGAGAAAATTCACCAGCATAACCGTCAATTCCCTCTAACACATGATCTCCTAGAGTCAATGCTCCACCAATACCCGTACCGATAATAAATACCATACTTGAACCCGTATTGCGTGCAGCACCCAGTTTAAGCTCACAGTAACCGGCTGCTTTCGCATCGTTCATTGTGTAGCACTGTTTGTTGGCGCGCTTTATTACTTCTTTATTAACGTTTGTATTGTACATAATCGCAACATTAGGCGAAGCGATTGAAGTTACTGTTGAATCCGACGCGAGAACTCCCGGTGCGGATACTCCAATAATATCCACAGACGATAAATCTCCTGCAGATTCGATTAAATAATCATAAAATAATTCTGAACTTGTTTGAAGTTTTGTTTCAACTTCCCACTCCTTCACAATCTCATAGGCTGAATTCACCCATGCATACTTAATAAAAGTCCCTCCGATGTCTATTCCGAGAGTATGCATTACGCTACCTCGATGAACAGTGTCGCTACAACTTCCGGTGCGTCCACTTCTTCTATATAAGTAAGTGTTCCATTTTCGACATCGCGTTTGAATAGTACTAAATTATTAGCATCGCGGTTTGCGACTACAAGATAATTTTGGTCCAAGCTCAATGCGAAATCTCGTGGGTGTCCGCCATGAACTGAATCATTGGATACAACTGTTAATGTGTAATCTTCTTCAATTTTGTAAGTAGTGATTGAATCATGTCCTCGGTTTGTGGCATAAACAAATTTACCATCATCTGAGATTCTGATTGCTCCACCACCACTTT
>JAAYNU010000026.1 GCA_012520695.1 Erysipelothrix sp. | reverse complement strand
GTTAGTGATGACTTCTCTAATGTGAACGTTACGAAAGAACCGTTTACTGTCATTCTATTGGGTAATAATGAGGGTCTATCGGATTCCATTATTGTCGCATCGGTGAATCCTAAAACGCTTCGTGTTACGATGACAAGTCTTGCGCGTGATTCATACATCCCAATTGCGTGTTATGCGAATAATTCTCGAGATAAGTTAAATCACTCAAGAAGTCGTGGGCGTCAGTGTCTTGTGGACACAGTTGAGGATTTCCTTGATGTAGAGATTGATTTCTATTTTGAAACAGATTTCTATGCACTCCAAAAAATAATCGATGCCTTAGGTGGTATTGAAATTGATTCTCCACTTAGCTTTGCGGGATCGTTCCCTATTGAAGGAAAACAGAACGAGTATGAAACTATAACTGTTCCTGCAGGTCTAAACTTATTGGATGGTAAACAAGCCGTAACCTTTGCGCGTGAGCGTCATAGTTTTGGTTCGGGTGACTTTACGCGTCAATTAAATCAACAGTACGTTATTCGAGAAATCGCAACGAAGTTAATCAATGAACGTAATCCTGAACGTCTTGTATCGGTCTTAGAAGGTGCTTCTAAGAATTTGACGATGAATATTTCCGTAGATGATCTAACGGCGTTGTTAGGTTTCGCAATTTCGGAAACAAATTCTTCGCAACTTGATCCTATGAATACTTTTAGAATTGTTCAAACTCAAGTTACCGGTGATACTCCATTTATTAATGGTATGTCTGTTGTGCTTCCTTATCAATCTGACTTGGATGAAGCGAAACGTGTAATTAAACACAACCTTCAAACAGAGACAGAGCTCTTAGAAGAGACTTCGTTTTCTTTCTCAATTAATAAACCGTTTAAACTAGCGAAGACTCCTTACAATGATGGAACCACGATTGGTAAAGGGCAAACGCAGGAGCCTGAAACCAACGAGCAGTTTGTTGTTCCTAACTTCACACGGGATTGGTCTAAATCAAAAGTGAAGGAATGGGGGAACAAGAACAATGTCGAGATTACTTTACGTGTTATTGATAATAACTCACCGGACTTTAAGGAATCATACTCTGATGGTCAAATCATTTACCAATCAGTTGATCCAGGCACCTATAAAAAGAAACCGGGTGGTGTAAGTATCTCGATTGTTGAGTATCTTGAGGTTGAATCTGGGGATTTGGATGAATCTGACGAATCTGATGTTGTTGTTGAACCAACTGAACCTTTGAGTTTTCCTGAAAAAGATTGGACAATTGACGAAATCAATGCATGGGGTGAGGAGAACGCTTATAAAATAAAGTACCTCAAGATTAAAGAAGAAGAGGGTGGCGATGAGAAAGTAGTGTCCATCCAAAAACCTGATGAGGGTCATCCTCTAATACTGGTTGTTACTTTGTCGTATGAAACAATAAAATATGAATAAAACTACCCATGTTCTACAGGACATGGGTAATTTTATGAACTTGTATGTTTTCTGTGATTCGTTATAATAATACTATTAGAAATTGAGGTGCTTGAAATGGATCATGTTTTTATTGTTAATCCGGTGTCGGGATCGGGTCGTTATACTAAAGTTTTGACGATTATCCAGGATTATTTTTCTGATCGGGAAGATTCTTTCGAGATTCGCTTCACTGAATATGTTGGGCATGCTACTAAAATTGCTGCTGAGTATTCTTCTGAGGGTACCGTACTCTACTCTGTTGGTGGTGATGGGACTTCTCATGAAATCGTTAATGGTTTGTGTGATGGTGTTTTGTTGGCAATTATTCCAGTTGGGTCGGGTAATGATTTTTGGCGTATGATAAATTATAGGGGGTCGCTTGAGCGTATCGTGATTGATACGATTGAGGGTAAGGATGTTTTGATTGACGTGGGTCTTGCGAATGGTGTTCGTTATTTGAATTGTGCGAATATTGGTCTTGATGCTTTGGTGAATAAGGGTGCGAATGAGTTTCGTTTTAAGTGGTTTCCTCGTAACCTTGTGTATGCTTTGTTTGCACTGAAGTGTGTCGTGACTAAGGAGACAATTGATTTTTCTTATGAGCATGAGGGTGAGGTTGTGGAGCATACTGCGCTTTTGGCTTCGTTTATGAATGGTCAGTATTATGGTGGTGGCTTTCGTTCTGCTCCGCTTGCTTCTATGACGGATGGCTTAATTGATATTTGTATCGTGAAGGATGTATCGCGTCGTAGAATTATCTCGTTGTTGCCTAAGTATTTTAAAGGGGCTCATTTGGATTTGGATATTGTTTCCTTTATGCAGGTGTCGTCTTTTAGAATATCGAGTGCGTCGGACTTGGTGTTTGGCTTGGATGGTGAAATTTCTTTTGCGTCTGTAATTGATGTTGAGGTACTTCCTAAGGCTGTTTCTTTAAGGGTTCCGAATAAGATACTTATCAAGTAGGTCATATTTATCTTGTATTAAATATCTTTATGATATAATAGTTTAGTCAGGAGGTATATTAATATGAAAATAGTTAAAACAAATGAATTTGATGACATCGTTAAAGAAGGTGTTGTCTTAGTTGATTTCTATGCTGATTGGTGTGGTCCTTGTAAGATGATCGCTCCGATTCTTGCCGAACTTTCTACTGAGTTAGATGGTAGTGCGGATATCGTCAAAGTGAACGTTGATGAAGAGGGAACTCTTGCTCAACGATTCGATGTAATGTCGATTCCTACACTTATCTTGTTCAAGGATGGTAAGCCCGTTGGTCGTAAGACTGGGTTCTTGCCTAAGCCAGAACTTGAGAAGTTCATTCAATCTGCTTAAAACATTTAAAGATTCTTTCTTCGGAGGAATCTTTTTTTGTATATATATTGCATTTTATTTTCCATTGGTTATAATATACTTGTTTGCGGTTACTAACTAATTTGTTTAGTCTGGCTAAACAAGGAGGCGGTACTATGGAAATAGGTAAAAAAATTAAACAATTGCGTACTCAGAACGGATTAACCCTTGATGAGCTTGCGAGTCGTACTGAGTTGTCGAAAGGCTTTCTTTCTCAATTGGAGAATGATATTGCTTCGCCTTCGATTGCGACCTTACAGGATATCGTGGAGGCCTTGGGAACGGATTTGTCGTTGTTCTTTCGAGCTGATCGCGATGAGCAGATTGTATTCAGTGATGAGGATTATTTTGTGGATGTTCGAGAAAATTCAACGATTCGTTGGATTGTGCCGAATGCTCAGAAAAATGAAATGGAGCCGATTCTTCTTGAACTTGAAAAGGATGGTCGTTCCAATGAAATATTACCCCATGAGGGTGAGGAGTTTGGATTCGTATTAGCGGGGAAGATTGTCCTTGATTATGGTGATGGGAATAGTATTTCCGTTGCGAAGGGGGAGACGTTCTACATAAAGGGTTCGCGTGCTCATACGCTTGTGAATGAGCATGTACAGACTGCGCGTGTGATTTGGGTTTGCACGCCGCCGATTTTTTAAGGAGGATATTATGGAAGCTTTAATTTCGTTTAAAAATATTGTTAAGAATTTTGATGATCAAATGGTCTTGAAGGGGATCAACCTTGATATCTATGAGAATGAGTTTGTGACTTTACTAGGGCCTTCGGGTTGTGGTAAAACAACACTCCTTAGAATATTGGGTGGTTTCTTGGAACAGAGCACGGGTGAGTTGTATTTCGAGGGGATTGAGATTTCTTCGGTTGCGGCTTATAAGCGTGAGATTAATACTGTGTTCCAGCGTTATGCATTGTTTCCCCATATGGATGTCTTTGATAACGTTGCCTTTGGATTGCGTATTAAAAAACAAACTGAGGATGTGATTTCACAGAAGGTGCTCCGTATGTTGGAGCTTGTGGGGCTTAAGGGCTTTGAGCATCGCTCGGTTACCTTGATGTCGGGTGGTCAGCAGCAGCGTGTTGCGATTGCGCGTGCCTTGGTGAATGAACCAATGGTATTGTTACTGGATGAGCCATTGGGTGCTCTTGACCTTAAGAAGCGTAAGGAAATGCAGCATGAGCTTAAAGAAATTCAAAAGAATGTTGGGATTACGTTTGTTTATGTAACCCATGACCAAGAGGAAGCTTTAACAATGTCTGATAAGGTTGTGGTTCTTAATGAGGGGGAGATTCAACAAATAGGTACGCCAATGGATATTTATAATGAGCCGGAGAATCGTTTCGTGGCGGATTTCATTGGGGAGTCTAATATTGTTGAGGGGATTATGGTTAGGGATCGTCTTGTTTCATTTGATGGTTTTGAGTTTGAGTGTGTTGACCATGGTTTCGATGAAAATGAGCAGGTTGATATTGTAATTCGTCCTTAGGATATTGATATTGTTTCTATTTCTGAGGGTAGTTTAGTGGGAAGTGTGGAGACGTCGTTGTTTAAGGGTGTTCATTACGAGATTGTAGTGAAGACTGAGCATCGTGAGTTTATCATTCATACAACGGATAACGTTGAGTTGTATCAGGAAGTGGGGATTCGTTTCTATCCTGAGGATATTCATGTCATGTACACAATGGATGCGTACTAATGAATACGTATCGTAAGTTAATTTATCCGTATATTGTTTGGGGGAGTGTATTTATTTTACTTCCTATGCTCTTAATCTTTCTATATGCAGTAACAATGCCTGGTAATTCAACGATTTCCTTGCAGTTTACTTTAAAGAATTTTACTAAGTTTTTTGATCCTGTATTTTTGAAGGTCTTATTGAAGTCGCTTCAAATTGCGGGGATGACGACTGTGGTGTGTTTGGTGATTGGTTATCCTTTGGCCTATGTCATTTCGAGGAGAAGTGATCGTGTTCAAACGCTCTTGATTTTATTGATTACGATTCCAATGTGGATTAACATGTTGGTTCGTACGTATGCTTGGATTAGTATTTTATCGGATAAGGGTATAATTAATACCGTTCTTGGTTTCTTTGGGATTGGACCTTTGAAGTTAATGTATACTGATTTTGCGGTTATCGTTGGGATGGTTTATAACTTCCTTCCGTTTATGATTATTCAAATTTATAATGTTTTGGCTAAGATGGATGAATCGCTGATTGAGGCGAGTTATGATCTTGGGGCGAACAGATACCAAACGTTTAGGAAAATAATCTTTCCTTTATCGCTATCGGGTGTTATTTCCGGTATTACGCTTGTGTTCTTGCCTTCGCTTTCTACGTTTGTGATTCCGCAGTTCTTGGGTGGGGGTACCGTATTGATTGGTAATCTCATTGAGAAGCAGTTTATCAATATTGGGGACTATAACTTTGGGTCTGCGATTTCGTTAATCATGGCGGCATTGATTATGTTGTCGATGCATCTAGCGAATCGTTATGATCGTGATCTAGAGGATCGTTCGGTTGCGAAGGAGGCGAAAGTATCATGAAAAACTCAAAGCGTAAGCATTCTGGTTTTGCGAGTATTGGATTGATGTTGTTGTTCTTCTATGGTCCAATAATTGTCTTAATGGTTTTCTCGTTTAATGGTTCTAAGTCTTTGACGAATTGGTCGGGGTTCTCGTTCCAGTGGTATGAGCGCTTGTTTAATTCGCGTGAGGCTTTGTCTTCGATTCGAACTTCTGTGGTAATTGCCTTATTGGCGACTGCGATATCTACGTTTGTGGGAACGATTACTGCGATTGGTTTGAGTAAGCATAAGCCGATTATTCGTAAGACTGTGTTGAATGTGAATAATTTTCCGGTTTTGAATCCGGAGATTGTTACTGCAATTAGCTTTATGTTGTTGTTTGTTGCGTTTGGTGTTGATAAGGGCTTTACAACTATGTTGATTGCTCATATTACCTTCTGTACTCCGTATGTTATCTTGACGGTGTTGCCGAAGCTTCGTCGTTTGGATCCCAGTCTTGCGGATGCGGCGATGGATTTGGGTGCTCGGCCTGTTCAGGCTTTGACGAAGGTAATCTTGCCACAAATTATGCCGGCAATTATCTCGGGTGCTTTAATTGCGTTTACGATGTCGTTTGATGACTTTGTTATTTCGTACTTTGTTACGGGTAATGGCGTCAGCAATATCTCAATTCTCGTCTATAATATGGCGAAGCGCATCGATCCTTCAATTAATGCATTGTCCACAATTATCATTGTGATTATTACGTTGACGTTAATTGTTATTAATGTCATTCCAAGTCTAAAGAAAAATAAGAGAGGTTTAAGTTTATGAAAAAATTATTTTTAATGGGTATTGCGTTACTCCTGGTATTAGCTGGTTGCTCTAAGGAGAGTCGTGAAGAGCTACGTGTATTTAACTGGGGTGCATATATAGATGAGTCTGTCATCACTGAGTTTGAGAACAAGTTTAATGTTAAGGTTATTTATGATACGTTTGAATCAAACGAAATCATGTATACAAAACTACAAGATGGTTCGAAGTATGATATTTTAATTCCTTCGGATTATATGATTCAGCGTTTGAATGATGAGGGGCGTCTTCAGGAATTGGATTATTCTAAAATTCCTAATTACTCAAATGTAATGAATTCTCTTAAAGAACCTCACTTTGATCCTGAAAATAAATACAGTGTTCCTTATTTCTGGGGTAATGTAGGACTTCTTTATAATCCAGAGGTTATTGCTTTGAGTGACCTTGAAGCACAGGGTTGGAATGTTCTTACGAATGAGAAGTACCAGGATAACTTATTCTTCTACGATTCTGAGCGCGATGCGTTCATGGTTGCTTTGAAGGCACTTGGTTATTCAATGAATACAACTGAGCCTGCTGAACTAGAAGCTGCTTACCAATGGTTAATTGATATGAAGAAGAGCATGAAGCCTGTTTATGTAACGGACCAAGTAATTGATAACATGGAATCTGGTATTAAAGATCTTGCGGTTATGTATTCTGGTGATGCGAACTATATCATGAGTGTGAATGAAGAACTTGAGTACTTTGTTCCTGAACAAGGAACTAACTTCTGGTTGGATGCTATGGTTATTCCTGACAATGCTCTAAATGTAGATTTAGCTCATGAATGGATTAACTATATGTTAGACCCAGAGGTCTCACAGTTGATTACTGAGGAGGTTGGGTATACAAGTCCTATCCAGTCGGTAATTGATGCTGTGACGGGTCCTGAAGGGGCTTATGAGGGAATATCTTCATATGTTCCTAGAATTGATTTCCCGAGCGATGAAGAGTTTATCTATGATGCTGATTTGAAAGTCATCATGAGTGAATACTGGAACCGCGTAATTACGACACAATAAGGAGAATTGGGGCAACCCATTCTCTTTTTCTTTATCAAAATACGCACTCTTTAAGCCACTATTCGGTAACTTAGATAAGAATAAAAATATTTTCACTTTATTCCTTGCTTTTTATTTCTGTTATTGTATAATAAGTAAGCACAGTGAGTAAGCATGGTTCCTTAGCCAAGTGGTAAGGCAATAGACTGCAACTCTGTGATCGTCGGTTCGAATCCGATAGGAACCTCCAAGTATTGGGGATGTGGCGGAATTGGTAGACGCAACGGACTTAAAATCCGTTGATGGTAACATCGTATGGGTTCAAGTCCCTTCATCCCCACCATTACGAATTTCTTGATGGAGATTTCGGGAAAAGATTTAAATGTACACGCGCTCGTAGCTCAACTGGATAGAGCACTTGATTACGGCTCAAGAGGTTATGGGTTCAACTCCTGTCGAGCGCGCCATTTATTATTTATTACTATTGTATCGGGATGTAGCACAGCTTGGTAGTGCACCTGGTTTGGGACCAGGGGGT
>JAAYNU010000025.1 GCA_012520695.1 Erysipelothrix sp. | reverse complement strand
TTCACAATTGAACCAGGAGAGCACATTGGTATTATCGGTTCAACCGGTTCTGGTAAAACAACACTGATTAACTTACTAGTACGGCTCATTGATGTTACTGAAGGAGAAATCCTTCTTGATGGCGTCAACATTAAAGATCTTGATCTTAAAGAACTCCGATCCGAATTCGGATTTGTACCACAAAAGAACGTTCTCTTTACAGGAACGATTGCTGAGAACTTAAGACTCGGTAATGCTGATGCAAGTATTGAACTGCTCGAACGAGCAACCAAGGCAGCATCAATTAATGCATTCATCCATGAACAAGAACTGGGATACGATGCTCCAATCCAACAAGGTGGGACAAACCTATCCGGTGGACAACGTCAAAGAATGTGTATTGCTCGAGCACTCATCATGAACCCTAAAATCTTAGTTCTTGATGACAGTACTTCAGCACTTGACTCTGCTACAGAGACACAAGTTAAAAAATCACTTGAATCACTCTACAGTGATATCTCAATTATCAGTATTGCTCAAAAAATATCATCAGTTGCTGATTCAGATAAGATTGTCGTACTTGATCAAGGACAAATTGTTGGACTTGGAAAGCATGATGATTTATTAGAAACATCAGCTGTATATAAAGAAATATTTGAATCACAAATGAAGAAAGGGGATTTAGAATGAGTCGAAGAGGCATGGTCATTGGAAACAAACCAAAAAATCAAAAAGCAACATTAATGCGATTGATCGCATACTTAGGACAGTCTAAAATCGCCCTATTATTCGTTATCATCGCTTCAGTCATCGCAACACTTGCAGGCCTTTATGGATCCTATGCAATCAAACCCTTAATTGATAGTATTACCCAAGGATTTGATGGAACGATTACATATGAAGTAATGGGTAAGACATTACTATTACAACTATCAATTCTGGCCGTTATATTCATCGTTGAAATTGGAATGACATTCTTCTCAACACGCATGATGGTTAAGATTTCACAAAAAACAGTTGAAACAATTCGTAAAGATATGTTCGAACGCGTTCTAAGAATGGACGTTGTTCACCACGATGCAAACTCACACGGAGACTTAATGTCCCGATTCACCAACGATATTGATCTCGTCGGAGAAGGACTTAATACCGCAGCAGCATCCATCATCATCAACGTGTTCACACTCCTAGGTACGATTGTGGTTACGATCAGCATCAGCCCGATCTTATCAGCAGTAACACTGATGATACTTCCGCTTCTATCATTACTAGCGCGATGGGTTGTAAGTAAGTCACGCATCTATGCGAAACGACAACAACAATCTCTTGGAGCACTTAACGGATACATTGAAGAAGCAATGGAAGGCCAAATGGTCCTGCAACTCTTTAATCACGAAGAAGAAGCTCAGAAGAAATTTGATGGACTTAATAAGGTCTATCGCCGAAACTCTCAGTTTGCTCAAATCACATCCATTATGATGTTTCCTTTGATGCAAAACCTTAACACGATTTCATACGCTGTTATTGGAGTATTGGGTGGATACTTATCCATTAATCATGGACTCTCAATTGGTAGTTTAAGTGCTTATGTTAATATGACACGAACACAAGGAAAACCAATCAATGAGATCTCGCAACAATTCACAACTCTACAATCAGCACTCGCATCAGCAGAAAGAATCTTTGAACTTCTTGACTGGTCACTTGAGACCATCAATGATGATGACATCGTTCTTACTGATGTTGAAGGTGAAGTTCGCTTTGAGAATGTTAACTTCTCATATAACCCTGGTGTTCCAATTCTAAAGGACGTAACATTCTGGGCAAAACAGGGACAGAAGATTGGGTTTGTTGGATCAACAGGTGCAGGGAAAACAACCATCACGAACCTGATATCAAGATTCTATGATATTGATTCAGGTAAGATCCTGATTGACGGACAGGAAATCAAAACACTTAACCGACTTAGCCTTCGTAAGCATATTGCGATGGTACTCCAAGATACTCACTTATTCACAGGTACAATTATGGAAAACATTCGTTATGGTAACCTTGAAGCAAGTGATTTCGAATGTATTGAAGCAGCGAAACTTGCGAATGCTCATCACTTCATTAATCAACTAGAGTTTGGTTATGATACCAAGATCTCAGGCGATGGTGATGAACTATCTCAAGGGCAAAAACAACTCCTCAACATTGCTCGTGCAGCCGTAGCCAACCCAAGTATTTTAATTCTTGATGAAGCTACAAGCTCCATTGATACGCGTACAGAGAGTCTTGTTGAACGCGGTATGGATTCCATCATGGAAGGCCGTACAACATTCGTTATTGCGCACAGACTTTCAACAGTGCGTAATGCTGACGCGATCATTGTCCTTGAAAAGGGAGAAATCATTGAGCGAGGAAGTCACGATGACCTTCTTGCACAAAACGGAAGATATGCTTCCCTCTATTCAGGTCAAACAGAATTAAGCTAATTTAATCGGTCGCATTCCATTATTGGAGTGCGGCTTTTTTGGCTAAACACAATCATTAATGATATAATAATGCCACTAGATGGAAGGTGCTCTATGGGATTTATATTCGACTTAGATGGAACGTTATTAAACTCAATAAATGATTTAGGAAATGCAATGAACGAGGTCTTGAGACGTCACAACATGCCAGAGCATGATATGGAAGTCTACAAGACTTTTGTTGGAAATGGGATTCGAAAATTAGTCGAGCGCTCACTACCAAAAGATGTCACTGATGTTGATGCTTACTATGAGGAATACTTGATTGCTTATGGTAAAGCATATCGAAATGATTCATTTTTATATGATGACGTTCGCGAAACACTGCTTAAACTTAATGATTTAAAGATACCAATTTCAATTCATACAAATAAAATGCAAATGTATACTGATGAGATTGTGAAACATTATTTGAAGGATGTATCCTTTGTATCTATTGTGGGTGATCAAGACGATGGACTACACAAACCCAATCCTCATCACACTGAGAAAATTCTTTCGGACATGAATTGCTCAAAAGTATTCTTTGTTGGAGACTCTGATGTTGATATGAAAACAGCGAAAAACGCTAACTTAATACCAGTCGGCGTTTCTTGGGGATTTAGAAGTGTTGAAGAATTGAATCAAGAGGGTGCTCAGCACATACTCACATCATTCACAGACGTGCTAAATTTAGTTTAGTAAGGAGAACATAATGAAAACAGATAAAGACATTGTATATGTTTGCGGTCATCGACACCCAGACACAGACTCAATTGCATCCGCAATTGCATATGCCGACCTTAAGAACAAATTAGGTACCAAGGCTGTTGCGTGCCGTTTGGGCGACCTTAACGACGAAACAGACTACGTATTAGAAAAACTAGGCTTCGCGCACCCTGTGCTCCTGAAGGACGCACGCGCCACATTAGATGAGATTGAAATGGACGAAGCCGTATCAATTCACATTGATGCATCGATTAAGGACGCTATGGACATTGTTCAGAAGAATCGCCAAACCCTTGCAGTCGTGGATGATCGTGATCAACTCCTAGGACTCGTAACCAATACGAACCTGTCCCACGTTGCGATGGGAGATACCGCAGCAACGATTGAACTCCTTAAACGAACATCTGTTTCAAACATCACAAAAGCAATCGACGGCATCCTTGTTTATGAACCAGAACAATTTAAATTCAACGGTAAAACAAGCATCGTTGCTTTATCTGAAGACAAACTCGCGAACTATGATCTGACTCACAGACTCGTAATTCTGGGAAACGATGAAACATCACAAATTGCCGCAATCGAAAAAGGAGCAGCCTGTCTTGTCCTGGTTTGGACGGATTGGGTAAATGAGCGCGTCGTTGATTTAGCGAAAGCCCATGATTGCGCAATCATTCGATCCACACATGGAACGATGAACACGTCTCGTTATCTACTCTTTGCGCCATCCGTACGTGAAGTGATGACAACAGACCTTACAAGTTTCAATATGAATGAATTTGTGGAAGATGTTGGACGAAGAATGTTGAAGTCACGTTTTAGATCATACCCAGTAACGGACGATCAAAATCGAATCTACGGTTTCATCTCTCGATACCACATCCTCAACAGTAGTTCCAAGAAACTTATCTTAGTGGATCATAATGAGTATTCACAATCCGTTGAAGGAATTGAGAACGCAGATGTACTTGAAGTCATTGACCATCATCGCATTGGTGATTTAAGTTCAGTGAAACCAATCTATTTCCGAAACGAAATAATCGGTTCCACAAGTTCTATCGTTGCGAAGATGTACCAAGAACATAATATTGAGATGCCAAAAAACATCGCAGCACTTCTTCAAGCAGCCCTGATTTCAGATACACTGAATCTTAAGTCACCAACGACTACGGAACAGGATGTTCAAATCATGAAGCGCTTGGAGTCTATTTCTGGACTTGATCGTTTTGACCTCGCAAAAGAAATATATGAAGTCACATCAAGTTTCAAAAATAAAACATACGATGAAATCATCAACCAAGACATTAAGACATTCTATATTTCAAATAAAGCCGTCATGGTATCACAAGTTCTAATCTATCATTTCAAGGAACTTGATCCAATTTTCGATGCCTTTAAAGAAGCCGTTGAAGCGTATGTAACGAACCATCGACTTGATTTATTAGTGGTTGTTTTCACATCCATTGAAGATAATGGATCGATTATGATCTCAGCCGGAGCACTCAAAGAAGCTGTATTAGAAGCATTTCCAAAAGGGGACGGGAAGCATGGAACATTCCTAGCAGACGTTGTATCGCGAAAGAACCAAATCATACCGCGCCTTGCTTCAGCGATTGAGAGCTTTAATGATTAGGTGTCCGAAGTGTCATGAAGTATTGGTTCTCAATAATAAATCATATCAGTGCAAAAATAAGCACAATTATGACTGTGCCAAGAGTGGTTATGTAAACTTACTACAGTCACAAAAGTCTCATACAAAACAGCACGGTGATGATAAAGCAATGCTCTTATCACGAAAGCATTTTCTTGATAAGGGTTATTATCAACTGCTAGCAAATAAGCTTAGAAAAATTATTAATCCAACCTCTAAAGATACCATCCTCGACGCAGGTTGCGGAGAAGGATGGTACTGTGAACAGATTGGCGGAAACACCATTGGTGTGGATATCTCAAGAAATGGCTGTGACCTTGCTGCAAAGCGCAACAAGGACATGACATTCATTGTGGCATCAACCTTTGATTTACCAATCACGGATGGATCGATAGACTGTGTTTATTCAGTATTTGCACCGTTTGATGTTGATGAAATTAACCGTATTTTATCAGCTAATGGTCGATTCATTCATGTATTCCCACTTGAGAAACATCTTTGGGAACTCAAGGAGGCAATTTACTTTGTGCCATATGAAAATGAACAAGAAGAGAAACAATTTACCGGCTTTGAATTAGAATCAAAGCATGAAGTCAAAGACATGATTCATTTACCTTCAGTCGAAGACATCAAAAATCTATTCTCAATGACACCCTATGTACATCGTACATCCATTGAAGAGATGAAGCGACTGAATGCATTAACTGAAATCAGTTCGCAAATTCAATTTGGAATTAATGTGTATCGTAAACAATAGCAATAAAAAAGACATCGAAAGATGTCTTTTTTACTGTTCATATACCTTTTCTTGAATCCATGATTTACCTAAGAGATCATTCGCTTCTTTGGGTCCTTCAGTATAAGCAAGATAAGGGAAGGGTTGTGTATCCTTTAATTGATTGCTGAGGTTTTCAACCAGTTCCCATGATAATTTAACTTGTTTGAAACTTGCGAAAAGCGTGTGGTCTTCTAGAAGAGCCGCATTGAGTAGTCTCTCATAAGCCTCGGGTGTATTGAGACGGTTCTCATAATTACAGCTTTGGCAAAAGTCCATCGAGACAGTTTCAATATCATTGGATTGTCCTGGCTTCTTGATATTGAAGTTCAGGGTAACGCCTTCCTCTGGTTGAACGTTGATCATGAGTATGTTTCCAGGATTTCCATCCACAGCTTTGAACTCAATTGCGATATGCGTTGAACGAGAGTTAAGTCTTTTTCCTGTTCGGACGTAGATTGGAACATTTGTCCAATCAGGTAAATCAATTTTTAATTTTAATGCTGCATAGGTTTCTGTTTTAGAATCCTTTTCGACACGCTCCTCATCCACATACGATAAAGAATCTTCATTCTCAACGTATTGGCCGATGACGACGTCTTCCGTTTTAAGGGCTTCAAGAATTTCTTCTTGTTTCTCATGGATGTCCAGTGCATCAAATGAATCCGGTTTATCCATTGTTACAATGGATAGAATTTGAAGCAAGTGATTTTGGAACATATCCTTGAGTGCACCAGTTTCATCGTAATAAGAACCACGATTTTCAACGCCCACCATTTCATTGGCAGAGATTTGAATGTTGTCGATGGCATCCTTATTCCAGATGTTTTGGAATATCGCATTGGAGAAACGAATCGTAAAAATATTCTGAACCATTTCCTTCGCAATATAATGATCGATGCGATAAATGTTATCTTCACCAATAATGTTTGTGAGTGTTTCATTGATACTGATGGCACTCGCTACATCGTTTCCAAACGGTTTCTCAATGATAATTTTCGCATTATCAATGAGTTTATGTTTTTCCAATTGGATTGCGATGGTTTCAAAGAAACTCGGTGCAACCGCAAAGTAATAAAGACGTTTCGCTGTTGGGTTGAGTTCATTGAAGTAATTAAGAAGGCGTTCATATCCTTCATCTTCGGTAAATGTCATTTCAAAATATGAAACCATTTCAATAAAGCGCTTGAGCTTATCATCATTCACCGCAAGGCGGGCATGATTCTTAAGCCATGGTGCTAAGAGTTCATGGTAATCTTCAGTGCTTAAAGCTTGTCGACCGATAATGACGATGTGCATTGATTCGGGCAACTGGTTTGTTTCTAAAAGATTATAGAAAGCGGGAAGGAGCTTACGATATGTAAGGTCTCCAGTTCCGCCGAATATTGTAACGATATGATTATTCACGACTGAGATCAATCCATTCCGTATGGAAATCTCCTTCACGGTCCACACGTTCGTACGTATGAGCTCCAAAGAGGTCTCGTTGTGCTTGAATCAAGTTTGCACTTGATGAAGCTGTACGGTATGCATCGAAGTAAGAAATCGCAGTAGTAAACGCAGGAACACTGACACCCTGAGTTATTGCGAGAGAGGTAATCTTTCTTAGATTACCTTGGTATTCAAGTAGACTTGATTTAAATGAGTCATCGACCATCAAGTTATCTAATGAAGGATTTGTATCATAAGCTTCAGTAATACGGTTTAGGAAGCGAGCACGAATAATGCATCCTTCACGGAATACTTTCGCAATCGCGCCAAACTGTAAGTCCCATCCATATTCAAGTGATGCATTTTTCATTAAGTCAAAGCCTTGAGCATAAGCAATAATCTTTGATGCATAAAGTGCTTGACGAACATCCTCAATGAATGCTTCTTTATCTTCGATGTTTAATGCAGGTGCATCATAGTCTAGAATTGAACTTGCTTTAACGCGTTGGTCTTTTTGAGCTGACATGAAGCGAGCAAATACTGAACTTGTGAGCAGTGATGCGTCTGTTCCTGTATTGAGTGCTTCTTCGGCTGTCCATTTACCTGTTCCTTTTTGAGCAGCTTTATCCAGAATCATATCAATCAAGTGATTGTGTGTTTCTGGATCTTTTACAGAGAAGATCTGTGCTGATATTTCAATCAGGAATGATTCCAATTCTCCTTCGTTCCATTTTGAGAAAATCGCTTGGATTTCATCGTTTGAGAAATTACCAATGTGTTTAAGAATTGAGTAGCTCTCCGCAATCAATTGCATATCAGCATATTCAATTCCGTTATGAACCATCTTAACGTAGTGACCCGCGCCATCGCTTCCCATATAGGTGCAGCAAGGCTCGCCATTATATTTTGCGGAGATTGATTCAAGAATTTCTGAGACGTGCTCATAAGCATCCTTTGAACCACCTGGCATGATAGCAGGACCGAAACGAGCGCCTTCTTCACCACCAGAAATACCAACTCCAAGATATCTAAAGCCCAATGCTTCGATTTCTTTAGTACGTTTAATTGTGTCATTAAAGTTTGAGTTACCACCATCCATGATGATGTCGCCCTCTGATAGTAAAGGAAGTAATCCTTCAATTACCAAATCAACGGGACGACCCGCTTTTACCATTAATACAATCTTACGCGGAAGCGCTAATGATTGAACAAAGTCCTCTAGTTCTTTATACAAATGCATTTTAGGATGCGGATTATTTTTTACCACCGCTTCACCTACTGCATATGTTCGGTTATAGATTGCTACTTCATAATCGTGATCAGCCATGTTAAGTGCAAGGTTTGACCCCATTACTGCTAATCCAATAACTCCAATATCATTTTTCTTCATATTTGCCTCCAATTTCATGTCTCTATTGTACCAAATTTTCACAAGGGTTTTAATGGATATGAACGGATTGCGCAAAAAAGAATGCTTTTAAAGAATAGATTGCCTCTAAGCGTTTGAAATAAGCGCTAATAGTGTTAAAATGATTGAGTATGCATTAGGAGGAAATTAAAATATGAAAAAGAAACCGGTAGTACTTGTCGTCATGGACGGCGTTGGATTAACATCACAAGTAGAAGGTAACGCAGTCTTACAAGCGAAGACACCACACCTAGACTTATTGATGGAAACATCCCCAAACATTCAATTACAAGCTCATGGTCTCGCAGTTGGACTACCAACAAACGATGACATGGGAAACTCAGAAGTAGGCCACAACGCATTGGGTTCAGGACAAATTTATGCACAAGGTGCAAAACTTGTTAATGAATCAATCGCAACAGGAGCAATGTTCGAATCAGATACATGGAACTGGCTCAACAAAGATTTAGGAGATAACACACTTCACCTAATTGGACTTGTTTCCGATGGAAACGTTCATGCCCATGTGGATCATGTTGTCGCAATGATTAAAGAAGCTAAGAAAGCAGGCGTCAAAAACCTAGCACTTCACGCACTCCAAGATGGACGTGACGTATTAGCACAATCAGCACTTGAATATACAGACGTTATTGAAGCAGTAATGAATGAACTCAACGATGATTCATTCCATGCACAATTCGCATCCGGTGGTGGGCGCATGCTCGTTACAATGGATCGATATGATGCTGATTGGGGAATGGTCGAAACAGGATGGAATACGCACGTTCTTGGAGACGCTCGCCAATTTGAGAGCGTCACAGATGCAATCACTACATACCGAAGCGAACAAGAAGGAATTTCAGATCAGTACATCCCAGCATGGGTTGTCGCAAAAGATGGAATAGCAGTTGCTCCAATCGTTGATAACGATGCAGTAATCTTCTTTAACTTCCGCGGAGACCGCGCAATTGAAATGAGTAAAGCATTCGAAATGGGTGAAGAATTCGATAAGTTTGATCGTAAACGCGTTCCAAATGTAAAATACGCAGGAATGCTACAATACGATGGTGACCTTAAATTACCTGAGCATTTCTTAGTGAATCCACCACACATCACAAACACACTTGCTGAAACATTAATCGCAAATGACAAATCATCATTCGCAATTTCAGAAACACAAAAATACGGACACGTTACATACTTCTGGAACGGAAACAAATCAGAGAAGTTCTCAGAAACACTCGAAACATTTGTGGAAGTCCAAGGGGACGACGTTACATTTGATCAACGTCCATGGATGAAGTCTGCTGAAATTACAGATACTGTTATTGAAGCAATCGAATCCGGCAAATACGATTTCATTCGACTCAATTTCCCTAACGGAGATATGGTTGGACATACAGGTGATTTCCTTGCAACTGTAATCTCAGTTGAAGCAGTTGACTTGGCACTGGGGAGATTAATGCCAGTTGTTAAGAAAAATGACGCAACATTAATTGTTCTTGCAGACCACGGTAACTCAGATGAAATGAGCGACGCTAAAGGAAACATCAAAACAGCACACTCATTGAACCCAGTTCCGTTCATCGTTTACAACAAAGATGTTGAGTTAAAAACAACAGGTGGTTTCGGCCTCGCAAACGTTGCTGCTACAGTAACAGATCTTATGGATCTTGAAGCAAACCCTCTTTGGGAAGAAAGTCTAATTGCTAAGAAGTAAAACAATAATTAAATAAATGAAAATAAAAAACGATACTTTCCAGTATCGTAAGATTGGAGCATGATGCCTCTTGTAATTAATTACGAGAAGCGTCTTGCTCTTTTTGTTTGTTTAGTTTAAGGAAATGAATATCAATCGCATTATAGATCACAATATAAAGGATGAATCCATAGAATACTAAGACGAAGTCAAAGTAGATGCGAGATTGAAGTTTAAATGAATGGAACAGAATAGAGGAAATGATTCCCACTGCACTGATTGTCTTAACTTCCATGAGGACATACTCAGCGATGAACTCTTCAGACTTGCGTTTTCGTACCTGTAAGATGAGTGATAATACGGCGACAAGAAATAAGGCGTAATAAACAATGTAGTAATAA
>JAAYNU010000004.1 GCA_012520695.1 Erysipelothrix sp. | reverse complement strand
GAAGAACTGAAGTAGTCACTCAAGAAACTGAATGCATATCCAATTTGTTCGAAAATAAATCCTATGTCACCAGATAAAATGGCAGTCATCAGGACCATACCAACACCCGTTACGATTGAAAGAGCAACATACCAAATCACAAGTGTGATTAGTTTTGAAACTACAATCTCCCATAGCTTAACCGGTAGAGTAAAGAGTTCATAACCACTCTTGTTGTACATGTTTGTATATAAGATATAGAAACTAGCACGAATGGATAGAATCATTGCTGTAAAGAATAAAAGCATTAAGACGATATTCACAATGGCATTTAAGAAGCCAATGGAATTAAAGAAACGAATTTGTAAGGGTAGGAGCACTGAACCCGCTAGAATTGCTGCAAGAACAGGAACAAATGAAGTTGAAGAATCGCGCAATTCACGCTTAACTAATTTGATTACCATTTGAATTCCTCCCTGAAAATCTCATCAATGCTCATGTTACGAGCCTCACGCAAATCATCACAATTTTCATGAAGTGTAATAAGACCATCATTCACAAACACAACTTCATCAAGCACAGACTCAATATCTTGAATCAAGTGCGTTGAAATAATAAGCAATGCGTCCTGTGTATAATTACTTAAAATAGTATCCATGATTGAATCACGCGACGCCGGGTCAACCCCCGCAATCGGTTCATCAAAGATATAAATATCAGCTTTACGAGATAGAGTGAGTGCCAATTGGAACTTCTCACGCATCCCCTTCGACATCTTTCTAATTGGAAGATCGGATTCAAGTTTTAACTTAGTAAATAAATCCTCAAGAAGACCTGCATCAAAATCTTCATACATTTCAGAATACGTAACTGCAGCCTTTTTACCTGTAAGTGATGGATTTAGAGCCTCAACATCCGGTTGATATGAAATAACCGCTTTAGATGTTGACCCAACCAAATCACCATTCACTCTTTTTTCCCCTTTGAAGTCACGTAATAATCCAACAATCATTTTAATGATCGTTGTTTTACCCGCACCGTTAGGACCACATAAACCAACGATTTTACCTGAAGTCAGGGATAAGTTAACCCCACGAATAACTTCACGCTTACCGTAATGTTTGTTTAAGTCCTTAATCTCTAATATTGTATTATTCATTATCTTGCCTCCATATATTTTCAACAAGTCCTAAAGTTTCCTCGATCGTTAACTCTAGAGCCTTGGATTTTTCAACGAAAGACATCCCCATACGACGACCAATTTCGTGTCGCAAGTCTTTTAAACGATCAACATCATCCACAACAAATTTACCATTTGTCCGGTCCGTATAAATTAGACCATCGCGCTCAAGCTCACTGAGAGCCTTTTGAATCGTATTCGGATTGACCTTAAAATGCAGAGCCAGATCCCGAATTGAATCGATTCTAGAACCCACACCCAAACGACCCGAAGCGATTTCATATTCAAAATACTCAATGATTTGGCGATAAATAGCAATTGAACCATTTTTCAATGACATATAAAAACCTCCTTGTACCACTTACATAATACACCGACACAGATAAGCTGTCAACTACATTTTTTCTGGAGCACTAACCCCAATTAAATCAAGTGCATTTCTCAATGTAATACGCGTTGCATCAAGCAAGAGTACACGCTGAGCAGTCTCATCCGCATTTTCAGTATCAATGACCTTTACAGCACCATAGAAACTATGGAATAAACTCGAAAGATTATGAATGTAATTCGCAACCTTATGAACCTGACGCGACTTCGCCGCGTCCGCTACAACAGAAGGAAACTCATTCAAGTGCTTCAATAACTCAATTTCCTTAGGATGAACTAAAGCATCAAGATTTTTAACCTCATCAACAGATCCAACCGTTCTTAAGATTGAACAAATACGAGCATGAGCATACTGAGCATAGAACACAGGATTATCATTCGCTTTTGATCGCGCAAGCGTCATATCAAAATCAAGCGGCGTTTGAAGCGCACGAGAGACAAAGAAATAACGCGTAGCATCAACACCAATGTCATCCACAAGTTCAATCAAGCCAACCGCATTACCTGTTCGCTTAGACATCACAACCTCAACACCGTCCTCGATGAGACGCACCATTTGAATAATGTCCACATCAAAAACATCTTTATAACCCAACGCTTCAAGAGCAGCTTCCATACGCGCAATATACCCGTGGTGGTCACCCCCCAGAAGGTCAATCAATTCATCATAGCCACGCTCTAATTTATAAAGGTGATACCCAATATCCGGAACCAAGTAAGTATACGAACCATCTGACTTAATCATGACACGATCCTTATCATCCTTGAAATCCGTAGTACGAAGCCATAAAGCACCATCTGCTTCATAGGTGAAACCACGATCCTTGAGTTCATTTAAACTCTTCTCAACGCGACCCTCATCATAAAGACTCTTTTCACTTACATAATTATCAATACGAACATTAAACGTAACTAAATCACGCTTAATACGATCAAGTTCAAACTTAATCCCCAATTCCTTAAAGTAAGGTTCCCATAGCGATTGATCTTTATCGAGCCAAACATCGCCCTCTTGTTCAATCACATCCAGCGCAATATCCTTGATGTCCTGAGCATGATAACCATCCTCTGGCATTTTTGCATCAACACCCAAAGCCTGTTGGTAACGCGCAAATAATGAATGAGACAACATTGTGATTTGGTTACCCAAGTCATTCACATAGAATTCCCCATCTGCTTTATATCCCGCAAAATTAAGAATACGAAGCAATGAATCACCCCAAGCAGCCCCACGAGCATGCCCAACATGCAATTGCCCCGTTGGATTCGCCGAAACATACTCAAGAAGAATCTTACGACCCTCACCGAAATCAGAACTACCATAATTTCGATCAAGATTCCTAATGATTGGAATTACTCCAGCCATCACATCAGGCTTAATAAAAAAGTTAATGAAACCAGGACCCGCAACTACGATCGATGAAATCATCTCATGATCCGACAAACCCTCCACAATTACTGACGCTACATCACGCGGAGCTTTCCCAACGCGCTTTGTAAGTCGCATTGCGATGTTTGTGGCATAATCCCCATTTTCAGTTTTATTAGGAATCTCAAGCATTACAAGACCCGATTCCTTTTCAATCCCAAATTCTTTTTTAATAATTTCTTCAATCGCTGCTACAAGCGTTTCTTCAATAAAGTTCATGTTTATATTATCTCCTAAATTAATTTCTTTCTAACACTAATTGCAACACTCCCAGGACCCGTATGAGCCATAACAATGGGATACAATTCACGCTGAATTACTGTAATACCATACTTGCTTTCAATATCCTTCACAAGACCTTGATACATCTTTGGATCACAATCCCCATCCAATACCACAACTTCGTAATGTTCAGGATCAAATTGAGCCATTGCGAGTTCAATCCCCACCTTGACCGCCTTCTTATGCGTCCGTACTTTATCCGCTAAATCAATTTCACCATTGTACACCTTTAAGACCGGCACAATCTTTAATAGATTCGCGATTGCGGCTGCAGCAGAAGAGATTCTACCACCACGCTTAAGATAAACAATGTCATCAGGAATGAGTGATGCATACATCCACGATTCCTTTTCAACCTTATTACGAATCGCATCAGGATCCATCCCCATATCCGCCATCGCTTTTACTTCAAGTGTTGCGTAGTAAAGCGGAGCCGATACAAATAAGGAATCAATCACTGTAAGACGCCCGTCATAATCCTCAACTAAGGCCATTGCTGTTTGATACGTTCCACTGAGCTTGGATGAAATGGGTAAGAAAATAATGTGGTCATGTGATTCAAGAAGAGAATCAAACATCGCAATTAATTGACCCAAAGGAGGCTGAGATGTTTTGACACTCGATCCCAAGCGCATCGCATTAATGAGATCCGCACGCGATACTTCTGATTCTTCCATGAACTCACGATCATCAATGACAAGAGGCATTCTCGCCACATAGATGCCCTGATCCAGTGCATCCTGAGTTGATACACCCGCAGATGAGTCCGTTATTACTGCTATTTTCATACGTAATTCCTCCATAATAGTATAACTATACCATATTTATGTGCCACTTCACTAGTACAAATCACAGCACCATAAAATAGTCCAAAAAAAGACACTGAGCGATAATGCCTCAGTGTCTTATTCGAACCATTTGTAACCTTTTCCTCGAACCATTTGGATGGCACGCGTTTGAAGTTTTTCTCATAACTTCTGAACGTGAACATCAACGACACGCGAATCATCCGATATGACCTCTTCATTCCACACGATTGAAATCATTTCATCACGCGATACAACTGAATTCATTTTCGTTAGAAAAATCCTCAGAACCTCAAATTCCTTTGGAGTCAGATCAATCAGATTTCCATGATGAACTACCGTATGAGATTTCAAATCCATGGTAAGTTCTTCT
>JAAYNU010000024.1 GCA_012520695.1 Erysipelothrix sp. | reverse complement strand
TTTCTATAATCATACCATTATTTAAATACTTGTTGAAATCTTTAATCTCTTTTGTTATAATACATGAGCATTGCACCAGTGGCGGAATGGTAGACGCGCACGCTTGAGGGGCGTGTGAGGCAACTCGTGGAAGTTCAAATCTTCTTTGGTGCACCATGATTAAACTTACAACTCAACTTCGGTTGAGTTTTTTGTTGCATTTGAATATCATAATGTAAGCGTTATTGTTATAATTTTTACAAAAGGGGGTATTTCAATGTATTTTCAAGTAAAAAAGAGCGATAAATCTGGTTCATACCACTTTGTACTCAAAGCCGGTAACCATGAAATTGTTGCACAGTCTCAAATGTACACTACTAAGGCATCTGCTTTGAAAACGATTGAATCCATCAAAAATGGATTAAGTCCTGACACCGAAGTCCAAGATTTAACCGAAGAATAAGTTATATAAAGCTAGGGATGGGCATGCTCATCCTTTTTTTGTGCGACAAAAAAGAGCGATCACCTTATTGGGTTAGCACTCTTCGAACTTATTACTTCTTATTTTCTTTCGACATTTTAATGAAACCACCGATGATTTTGACGACTAGAGCCAATTGAATCAGTGTCATTGCGACGCGTGGTAGTGGCCATCCGCCTTCACTGTATAAAGTGATATCCATGATGATTAATGCCATAACACCCATCGACATATAAACAAGTCGGTTAAACTGAACAGGATCTTTCTTTTTCATACAAACACACTCCTTGTTTCATATTATACACAATTAATGCCTGTTTGTATTTACTCTTCACTAAATTGACTGTTATAAAGTGTTGCATAGAAACCATCTCGAGCCAATAGCTCATCATGATTTCCACTTTCAACGATATCTCCTTGATCCATAACAAGGATTAAGTCCGCATTACGAATGGTTGAAAGTCTGTGCGCAATAATAAAGCTTGTGCGCCCTTCCATGAGAATATCAAGAGCCTTTTGAATCAGGACTTCTGTTCGTGTATCAACAGAACTTGTTGCTTCATCAAGAATCATAATCTTAGGATCCGCAAGAATTGCACGAGCAATCGTAAGAAGTTGTTTTTGTCCTTGTGAGATGTTTGATGTCTCTTCATTAAGAACCGTATCATAGCCATCAGACAAGGTACGAACGAAGTAATCCACTTGTGCTTTCATAGCCGCTTCATGAACTTCTTCATCACTTGCTTCAAGTTTTCCATAACGAATATTTTCTCGAATTGTATCGGAGTACAACCACGTATCTTGAAGTACCATACCGATTAAATCGCGAAGATCTTCGCGTTTAATATCTTGAATGTCATGATTTCCTACGCGAATCGTTCCTGATGTAACATCATAGAATCGCATGAGAAGCTTCACAATCGTCGTCTTACCGGCTCCGGTAGGCCCAACAATCGCAATCTTCTGACCAGGTTTAATATCGGCTGAGAAGTCATTAATAATAGTGACCGACTCATCATATCCGAAGTTTACGTTTTCAAATTGTACGTGTCCTTCAACGGTTGATAGGTCAAGTTCTAATGTTGAATCTTCAACTTCTTCAGGTTCCTCTAAGTATTCGAACACGCGCTCAGCAGCTGCAAGCGACTGTTGGAATGTACTTGATAGGTTACCGATCTGAGCGATTGGGTTCATGAAGTTTCTCATATATTGAATAAAGGATTGAATATCCCCTACTTGAATAACGCCCTTACTTGCGAAGTATCCCCCGAGAATACTGATCACTACGTAGCCGAAGTTCCCAATAAAGTTCATCATTGGATGAACAATCCCTGATAAGAATGTACTCTTCCATGCCGAGTTATGAAGGGCAGCGTTCGCATTGTTGAATGTTGCAATCGATTTTTCTTCTCCGTTGAAAGCTTTAACTACAACGTGAGATGAATACATTTCTTCAATGTGTCCATTAATGACTCCCAAGTTTTCTTGTTGCCCTTGGAAGAAGCGTTGTGATTGAGAGAAGATAATGACGATTACAAGAAATGACAGCGGTAAGATTACAAGTGCCGCAAGGGTCATTTGCCAGTTGATTGAGAACATCATATAGA
>JAAYNU010000023.1 GCA_012520695.1 Erysipelothrix sp. | reverse complement strand
GGTTGCTGTTAAATTTTTGTGTTACATTAGTTGGAATTCGCGGGACTTTAGTCGTGTAATTTAAGCTTTTTTTTACAATTCTTTTTCACCGCTAAATAAATTACATAGGTTATGAAACCACCCAGGAAGTTGAATAAGAGATCATCTACGTCGAATATTCTTGTATTCAGTGATAAGTATGACGTAATCAACTGTATAAGCTCTATAGCGATCGTTGTGAGGCCGATGAGTGTGATTATATGCCATGGTTTGAGTTTGGTGAAATTGACTGACAATAGGACTCCTAGGGGAATAAACATCACTGTATTCAGTAGGTTTTGTAGTTTGGATGTATTCTCAAATAGAGAAAGTGAGAGTCTGAAGGAGTGTGCTGTTTGAATGTGATCAAACGCGATTGCGTTGTAGGGAATTGGGAAGAGCGTTAAGTCGATCAATGCCGCAATGTACCAAAAAAGAAGTGAGTACTTAAGTTTGTTTTCTTGCTTTCTAATAGTCAGTCCATAAATGATTGCGTAGAAAATGATGCCTGTAGCAAGCCATCCATTTCCGGTGTGTCTTTGGAACATTGTGATACCTCTTCTTTTCTTCGTATATTCTATCATAAGGGGACTTTTCTATGTGAAAACTAAGCGATATTTCGATTAGAAGTTTTATGGGTCTCATGGTATAGTTATATGATAAAGGTGGTAAATTATGAAGAAACTATGTGCAGTTATTTTAATACTTTCATTAGTTCTAACGGGATGTGGGGAACCGAAGGAATCATTTCAGGATTATTTGGATCAATTACTAGTAGAGAGTTATGATGCTACTGATATTGGGATTAATTTCTCATTCATTAATCCAGAGGATTTTGGTATTGAACCCGAGCCGTATGATTTGGGCTTTGTGACACGTGAAGAATATGAAGAATCCTTCAGTGATGTTGAGGAAATAATCAAAGAGTTAAAATCCTATAAGGATAAGAATCTAACGGAACAAGAAATTCTTGATCGCGATGCATTAATTGCGGACTTCGAGTTATCTTTGGGAGCGAAGGATTACTATGATTATCAAATCGGAACGAATGTACTTGGATACTCAAGAGCATTCTCAGGGAACGTTCCAGCATATTTAGAAACCTATGATTTCCATAATGAGAGAGATGTCATTGGATACTTAAACTTCCTTGAAACACTTGAAGCATCGTATAGTGCATATCTTGATTTAGAAATTGAAAGACAAGCAAGTGGTCACGGATTTGGTCAAGGAGAACTTGATGAAATGATTCAGCAAGCGAAGGACAGTGCTCTTGCGATGAGTGATCCTGATTATTTCTTAATTGAGGATTTCGCAACTAAAATTAAAGCACTGAATCTAGATAAAGAAACTGAATATATTGAGAAACAAAAAGAATTAATGAACGTTAATGTGAGTGGTGCTTATGCACTGATTGAAGAGAAGTTGTCTACAATAACAGCTGAACCAAGTACAGGTATTGTGAACAAGCCCGATGGTAAAGCGTACTATGAGTACCTAATTCAATCATCGACAGGTTCTTCTCGTTCTGTCGCAAGCATTCGTAAATTCGTAGAGAAGAAACGAGTCGAAGCCATTACAGAATTAGTTCGTGTTACGGGTGGGGATTTAGAACCATACTTCAACCGTTACCGTGACAGTGATTTTGGATCATTCAAGGATGGCTATGAAGCACTTGAATTTCTCGATAGTGCAATTAAAGATGATTTCCCTGCAATTGGTGAGTTGAACTATGAAATCTTAAACGTTCATCCTTCCATGAAAGAGGCATCCAGTCCTGCGTTTTACTTTACACCGTATACAGACTATACTAGTGATTATCTTCAAACCATCTATATCAACGAGGATTATTCAAACAGCCTCTTTGAAACAATGGCACACGAAGGACTTCCTGGTCATATGTATCAGTTTAATTATTTCCTAGGGCTTGATATGCATCCGATTAGAATGTTGTATACACAATCATCCAACGCAGAAGGATGGGCTAATTATATTGAGTCTATCGCATATTCATACGTTGAAGAAGATGAGGACTTAGTTGACTTTGCGCGAGCATATAATTCATTCCTACAAATCATGTACATTGATATGGATTTAGGAATTAACTATGATGGTTGGTCCTATGAAGAATTCTACGAATACTTCGAACAGAACTTTGGGATTACGGAAGATACAGACGTTGAAGAAATGTATGTATATTTTGCCCATAACCCAGCGGTCTATCCAACATACTTCTTATCTACCTTGTATATCAATGATATGAAGGATCAAGTTAAGAAGGCTAAAGGGTCAGATTATTCAGAAAAAGAATTCCATGAAGTATTCCTAAAGAGTGGTTCGGTTGGATTTGATTTGATTCAAAAGCAGATTGACGCCTACATTGGCGAGTAAGACCAAAATAAGGTATACTTGTTAGTAGAAGAAAAGGAGGGATGAGATGAGCCTACCAGCATGTCCAAAGTGTGAATCAGTTTACACCTATGAAGATGGAAACCTCTATATTTGTCCAGAATGTGCGTATGAATGGAATGACCTAACAGTTGATGAGTCAGCGTTTAAGGTTATTGATGCACATGGTACTGAACTACAAGATGGTGATGACATCATAGTAATTAAGGACTTAAAAGTTAAGGGTTCTTCAACTCCTGTTAAACAGGGAACGAAGGTTCGAAACATTAAACTCGTTGATTCAGACCATAACATCGATTGTCGTATTGATGGCATGGGAGCAATGAGTCTTAAATCAGAATTTGTAAAGAAAGCATAATGACACTGGCTCCCACTTACGGGAGCTTTTTAAATGAGGAGGATTAATTTATGAAAAAAGTATTATTTGTTTGTTTAGGAAATATTTGTCGATCACCCATGGCAGAGGGAATGTTGAAGGCACTTTCTAAGGGAGATTACCTAGTGGACTCAGCAGCAACAAGCACACTTCAAATTGGTAATGCACCTCATCCAGGAACTCAAGAAGTTTTGAGTGAATTGGGTATTACTACTGAGGGGATGCTCGCGAGACAAATAACGGAATCCGATTTCTATGACTTCGACTTCATCATTGCGATGGATGACCAAAACTTCATTGACCTTAACAAAGTTGCTCCTAAGAACACTGAACATAAGATTCACATGTGTATTGATCGTAATGTTCCAGATCCATACTACACAGGGGATTTTGATGAAACAAAAAAACTGCTGAGTGCGGCAGTTCAAGAGTGGGATAAAAAAGTTCGAATTTAATCGAACTTTTTCTTTGTCTTATTGGTATTTCTTAGCGTCAAGTTTGCTTGCTGCTTCAGTATCAACGATGATAGTTACATCAGGATGATTTTGAAGAGCAGAAGCAGGGAGGTTTGTAGATGGTGCTTCTTCTAACATTTTGTAGACAGCATCAGCTTTCGCACTTCCATAAGCAAATAGAACAATTTTCTTTGCGGAAAGAATTGACTTGATTCCCATTGAGATTGCTTCTTTAGGAACATCTTCTTTGTTTGCGAAGAAACGAGCGTTTGCTTCTATTGTTTCTTCAGCAAGATCAACAACTTGAGTCAATGAATCAAATGATGCACCCGGTTCGTTGAATCCGATGTGTCCGTTTGTTCCAAGTCCAAGGATTTGAAGATCAATTGGGTTCTCATCAATGATTGCATCGTATCTTTTGCATTCAGCTTCCGCATCCGCTGCAAGTCCATCTGGTAAGTAGTTTACTTTGAATGGTTTTGAGTTGAATAAGTTTTTACGCATGAAGAAATCATAACTTTGGTCATGGTCTTTACCAATGCCTTTATATTCATCTAAGTTAATTGAAACTGTATCCGTGAAGTCGATGTCGCTGTTCACGAAGTTTTTATATAAATTAAGGGGTGTACTCCCTGTTGCAAGGCCAAATACTTTAATTGCGCCTTTATCAAAATCTTCTCTGATAATTTTGTAGCCAAGATCTGCTCCGGCTTGGTTATTTTCAACAATGTATAATTTCATAATATACCTCTTTTCTCATATACATAGTACCTTTTTAAGTGTTTATTAGCAAGGTCATTATGTTATAATGGATGCATATTATTGAGGAGGTTTTATTTATGTTGATTACAAATGGAAAAGTATTTCTTGAAGATCGTGTAATTGAAAATGGGTACGTTTATATCAAAGAAGATAAGATTGTTGATGTTGGTGATATGTTGCATTTAAATATTACGGATGAAGAAGTGATTGATGCAAAAGGGAATAACGTTGTCCCTGGCTTCATTGATCAGCACATTCACGGCGCAAATGGCGCAGACCATATGGATGCTACGCGTGATGCAGTTCATACTATCGCAACATTTATTCCTAAAGAGGGAACCACAAGTTTCCTTTCAACCACAATGACACAATCCGTTGGAGCAGTATCAGAAGCACTTGAAATTATTTCTGACTACGCAAAAGAAGAAAACGGACCCGGTGAAGCCGAAATTGTTGGAATTCACTTAGAAGGACCGTTCATTAATGTGAAGCACATCGGAGCCCAAAACCCTCTATATGTCCTAGAACCCAACGAAAAAGACTTCATGACGTTTTGGAAAGCTTCCAAAGAATCCATTCGTCTGATTACATATGCACCTGAACTAGCTCAGCCTGGTTTTACAAGCATGTTAAGAAAACATAATGTTGTGCCTTCTGCAGGTCACACCGATGCCTATTACGATGATATCGTGAAGGAACTTGATCAAGGACTTTCAAACCTCACTCATTTTCACAACGCGATGACACCCCATCACCACCGTACACCGGGTGCAGTAACTGCAGGATTCTTACATCCTGCATTAAAAGCTGAAATGATCGTAGATGGAATTCACTTAAATCCAACGACCGTTAAGGCAACAGTCGCAATTAAGGGTGTTGATCACTGTATTGCGATTACAGATGGGATGCGCGCCAAAGGACTCCCAGATGGACAATACGATCTTGGAGGTCAAGAGGTTACTAAGATAGGTAAAGAATGTCGAATTGCGAATGGCGCACTTGCGGGAAGTGTAGCAGAGATGGACTTTGTCCTTCGTAACCTAAAAGAATTCACAGGATGCTCGATGAGAGACATCGTTAAGATGGGTTCATACAACGCAGCCCGTCATCTTGGATTAGATAACAAAGGTGTTATTGGAATTGGTAAAGATGCGGACGTCGTTATTTGTGATGATTCAATCAACATCAAATCAACAATCTGTCGTGGAGTTCTTGCCTACAGTGCATAATTTATAAAACGAAAGCGTCTCTTTTTGTAAAGGAGACGCTTTTTAATGGACATGTTATTTTATTGAGGTCTCAACGGATTGAATTCTGAGACATACAGTTTCAATGAAGGAACTGCAGTAATGAGTTCAGCTCCTAACATCGCAAGCCACGCCCCACACTGAAGGTAAGAATGTGACGAGGGTAAGTAAGGGAACCGTACATCTCATGAGTTAGAGTAGAGTAGATTTG
>JAAYNU010000022.1 GCA_012520695.1 Erysipelothrix sp. | reverse complement strand
TGTTGCTAAACGCATTGGTAATACCTATTTATATGCAAAAGACCTCAACTGAGTTGAGGTCTTTTAGTATCATCCATTAGAGAATCTTATAGCCTAATGCCTTAATGTCTGTATTGAACATTTTTACTGTGTCCAATGATAATTCCAGGAGATTTTTACCAAGCATCGGTAATTTATCAAGCAATGCATTTGGTACTGTAACAATATCTGCACCCGCTTTTTCTGCTTGAGAAATATTCAACACTTCGCGTGTACTTGCCCACAATAATTCAACATTCTTTTTACTGTGGCAAACTTCAGCACTTGCTTCCATTAATGGAATTGGGTCTACACCAGTATCAGCAACACGCCCTGCAAATACAGAGACGATGCTTTTACTGTTTTCATTAAGTGCTTCTACCGTTTCTTTCACTTGTTCGATTGTTAGGATCGCGGTGATGTTTAAGTTAACACCTTGATCTGATAACTCTTTAACAAGGGGTAGCGATGATTCGCCTTTAGTATTAGTGATTGGAATCTTTACGAAAACATTCGGACCGTATTGCGCAATTTTTTGTGCTTCTTTGCGCATAGTATCGAAATCATCCGCAAAAACTTCAAACGACACCGAAAGGTCTGGTATAGCTTTTACGACTTCTTGTGCGAACACATTGTAGTCTTCAACTCCTGCCACTTTCATTAAAGATGGGTTTGTTGTAAATCCTTGGGCAATTCCTTTTTTGTATACTTCAAGCATTTTATTAACATCAGCGCCATCTGCATATATTTTAATTTTACTCATTTATTATCTCCTCTTTCTTAAATATTATTCTTCTACGTAAACGTTGTTGATTGCTTCTTTCGATGGTCTTAGGATGCTTGGTAGGATCAATGCAACGACTGTAACTCCAGCAACGATGTAGATTCCCATGTTTCCAAGAATTTCTCCAACATAACCAAGAAGTAATCCGATTACTGCAAAGTCAACATCACCGAAAGTTGTATTAGCAAATCCGAGTGATCCAAGAACTGGTAATAGAAGTGCTGGTAAGAATGCTAACATCAATCCGTTAACGAATGCTCCAATAATTGCACCACGACGACCACCTGTTGAGTTACCATAAATACCAGCGGTAGCTCCACAGAAGAAGTGAGGTACAAGTCCTGGAATAATTAATACTCCACCTGTAAATCCAAGTACTAGCATCCCGATGATTCCACCGATAAAGCTGGAAACGAATCCAATAATTACAGCTGTAGGTGCATAAGGGAAGAATACTGCACAGTCAACTGCAGGGATTGCATTTGGAATAACTTTGTTTGCGATACCTTGGAATGCTGGGATTAGATCCGCTAGAATCATACGTACACCGGCATAAACAACAGCAACACCAACTGCAAACTTCAATCCACATAGAATTGAGAATACGTATGGGTTAACACCCGCTGATAATTCAGCAGTAATGAATTCTCCACCTGCAGCAAACGCAGCGATTAAATAGATAATAATCATTGTTAGAGCAGTAGAAATTGTAGTGTTTCGGATAAAACTGAATTTTTCGGGTACTTCAATATCTTCAGTACTCTTTGAACCTTTACCAACAATGCCACCAATCCAAGCAGATACATAGTATCCAAGACTAGAGAAGTGACCCATAGCAACTTCATCACCTTCTGTTACTTTAAGTGTATATTTTTGACCAATTGCTGGTGAAATAGCACTCCAAGCACCGAGGAAGAATCCGCCTAGTAGAATCATTGGAGTTCCACTGAATCCAATTGCTCCAAGTACAGCTGATAGTAAACATGCCATAAAGAAACTATGGTGTCCTGTTAAGAACACATATTTGTATCGAGTGAATCGAGCAATGATGACGTTAAATACGAGTCCTGCAACGAGAATACTCATTGTTTCGACTCCGAGTAGTGCCTGCGCAACTGAGGTCACTGCCTCGTTGTTTGGTACAACCCCTACGATATTGAATCCTTTTTCTATCATAATTGATAGTGGTTCAAGGTTAGCGACAATGACATCTGCCCCTGCAGATAGCATTAAGTAACCAAGAATTGGACCCAATGTCCCTGTTAATACTTTATGTCCTGGCTCACGCAATGCGATAAGCCCAACCATAGCAACGATCCCCATTAAGAATGCTGGTTGTTGTAATATATCAGATAAAAAATTTAATATTCCTTCCATTATTATTCTCCTTTAGCTTCATTAAGCTCTATTAATATAGGTAGTACATCTTCAGTTATTTTCTTTACATTCATGTAGCTTCGTGTAATTGCTACACGCTGGTTCGGTTTGAATATGCTTGCAAATTCTTTTACAGTTACGAACAGATCGCAATCTTTTCCTGTAGCTGCATTTGAATCGCTGGGTTCTACCGAAACTGGAATGTTATTTTCCTTAGCAATTGCCTCAATCTTCATTTTCAGCATCAAGCTACTTCCAATTCCATTTCCACATACTGTGACTATCTTTAGCATTAGTTTTCCATCCCTTCTACTTTAGTTTGTATAAACTGATACAACTGATCAATATTTTTCTCATTTACCATGTAATCAATATCTTCTTCCTCTTCTAATAAGGAAGCAAGTTGTTGAAGTGCTGTTAAATGAGATGTATTATCCACCCCACTCAATACAAATATTAAATGAACGTTTGTATCTTCATCTTCAAAATCAAATTGAATTGGTTTTTCACTATGCAATAGACTAATCCCCATTTTTAGTGCACCATCTTCTGGTCTCGCATGTGGAATTGCAACTTTTGGTGCAATCACAATGTAAGGTCCAATCTCAATTACTTTTGAGATCATTGCATCTATGTACCGTTCCTCGATATATCCATTTTGCAGCAATGGTTGCGCCGCAAGCTTTATCCCTTCTTCCCAAGTTAATGTTTCGTTAGTGTATCGAATCATTTGATTCGTCAATAGTTCATCCAAGTTTATGCCTTCTTTCTTAATTTCGTTTTTGTAAACAAGCTCATATAGATCTTCATATAGGCTTACTTCATCTTTGATCGTTGCATACTTTCTGACTACTGTCATGATTTTAGCGATATCAACAGATGTATTCGTATCTTCTAAATTAAACGCCAGTTTGACCTGTCGTCGTAATATATCCTTCTCGACATCGTTCATAATTGGTTTGACTACAAAGAATGGTTTTGTCGAGTTAATCGGAACGGTTGAGAAGATCACATCATAATCATCATCACTCAAATATTCTAATTCTTGTACTGTATGAAACCCAAGAAAGTTGAAAGATGGAAAAATAGTCTTCAACTGCGAATTTAGCACGAGTGATGAACTAATACCGTTTGGACAAACAGTGATTACATTCAAATCCCTATTTTGAGGTTGTTCACTTCTAAGTTGACCTCCAAAATGAATCGTAAAATATGATAATTCATCATCAGTCAGTCTTTTACCAACATACGATTCGAAGGGTTCAAGACACCTTTTAATCAAGAGGAATAAATCTAAATACTGGTCCTTAATCATTTCTGTAAATGGATTCACAGTCGGTATATCAAATTTTACTCTGAAATAGCAAGGAACCAGATGTTCATATAAATTCTTTTCAAGCGTCACTGTGTTTATAGAAGAGAAACTCGCAAGTGTGAGTGCTTTGACTCTTGCTACAATTTCTGCACTAATTCTTTTTAGGTTCTCATCATATGCAAGGTACTGACTTCCCTGCAGAGCCCCTAACAGTCTTAGTGTTGTGAACACATCTTCATTTTCTCCCACAATCTTTAGCTCAGCATTTATTTTTACTCCAAGCTCAAAGAGTGGTTGTTTCTCAATATACTCAATCACATCAGCGTCATATGATATTGGATTGCTTCTCTTTTTAATACTTATCAACATCAGCGTGTTGATGAAATCATCATATCGTTCAACCACAAAATTCACATTGTATTGAGATGCAGATTTCACGACGACATCCTCAATATAATCTCTGTTATAATCAAGATCCCACATCGCAAACATTTCTTTAATAATTCCTAATCCGTAGTCTACAGACGTTAACTGACTCATTGAGAGTTCACTTAATTTCCGAATGGCTTCCTCACTACCTTCGAGGTAGTAACCATCTTTTCTGTTGTTTAAGAGTTCCACATCATAATCCGATGCAAGTTCTCTGAATAATTTCAACTCAGAGAGAACACTATTTTTACTTAGGTTCAGTAAATTTTCGAGATGTTTCAACGATACCCAATCTTGTCTCATGGACACATATACCGCAATCGCATAAGATCGGTGAGTGGCTGGAATTAGTTCCTTTGTTTCAAGAAATTTAATAAGTATTTCTTGATTACTTTCGAAACTATTTGGTACCTCGATACTCCCTTGATTCAATGTTATTAAATCACCATTCAATCGCTCGAGGGCTTCATTGAGAATACTAATCTCATACCACAACCGTTTTTTAGAGATGTTTAATGCAAGTGAAACCTTCTCAACAGTCGCATGATTAAATTGAGTGAGATATTTAATTAATGCATTTGATGTTTCTCTGATCACTAATTATTCCTCCTAGTTATATTATAGATGTAAGCGTTACCTCGGACAATGAAACTTCAGCCCAACTTGTATGACTATAAGCGATTTCCATTGTACCGAAACTTAATTTGTAATTAAAAAGTGCACTTTAATGTGCACTTTCGATGAGTCTATTTTTCAATTCATTTATTTTATCCAGAGTAAACACATCCGGAAGTATCTTATTCATATTATCCAATGTGTGTCCTCTACAAATCGTTAGGGTCTCTCGAGATTCGAAAATATCAAAGGCTTCAAGAATGAGATTCTTATTGGTTTCGTTTACCATTAGATCTCGAATTGAGGGTTCTTGATTCTTCTCTCGTTCAACATATCCCCAGTTCTCTTTCAACCACATCATGCATAAAGGAAACCACTTTGCGAAAGCCGGTTCGATTTTATCTGCTTCACCCATGTTGGTTCGTTTGTCTCCTAAGGCAAGACCATGCTTACCTTTTTGGAAGATATGCGCTTCAAAGGGAACATCATTCAATTCCAGTGCCTCAATGTATTTTGTCGTATTATCTATTGGAACGAGTTGATCCTCAAAGGTTGAGAATATGAAAGTTGGTGGTGTAGATTTATCGATTAAGGTATGCAGTGATTCTGACTCAATTCTCATAATTTTAGAGAAAGACTTTAATGTCGCGGGGTATCCTAGAATGCATAGACTTGGTTTCATTGTACCCATTAAAGATAAGGAAGCTGCTAGGTGACCCCCTGCTGAGAATCCGATTACCGCAATCTTTTCACTTTTCACCGAACTGTGACTTGATAATATACTCATAGCTTCATTCGCATCATCGAGTGCATGGGCGAAGTTTTTAAACTCACCCACACTGTATCTTAAGATAGCTGCATTATAGCCTTCATCAAAGAACGCATTCGCGATTGGATTGGATTCGCGCTCACTGCAATAATCATATCCACCGCCAGGAAACAGAAGGATGGTAGGGCGCGGTTGGTTTTCATGCATGAACAGTTCTAAAGTGACATTACGATTGATATTGATATTGATAACTTTATTTGTCATAGTGACCTCCGGGTGAAACTCTTATTCTTAATTATATCACAAATATAATGATACTTTTAAACATCCATAAAACCTTGTATAGTAGTATCTATACGAAAGAAGGGGATCCTATGACAAAAGCGATTATATTTGATTTCGATGGACTCATTGTCGATACAGAAACAGTGTGGTATTCGATATATAAAGATTACTTCCAATCAGTTCACGACTACCATCTCAGTCTTGAGGAGTTCACAATTTGTGTTGGCTCTGATTCGAAAGTTCTATTTCAACAAATTGAGGGAAAACTTAATACAACGATCGACATCGATCAATTCTATGAACAAGGTAGACCCTTATTCATAGAACGAAGCAATCATCTTCCCATCATGGAAGGCGTAGAAGAACTGATTCTTCAAGCAAAGGATTTAGGACTTAAAGTTGCGCTAGCGACAAGTTCCCAAAAAGAACGACCGCTATATCACCTCGATCGACTGGGGATTCTTCGCCATTTCGATGCCATCACAACGTCATCCGAAATAAAGAATCGAAAGCCAGCACCCGATTTATTTCTAAAATCAATTGAGAAACTGGATATTGAACCCCATGAAGCTATTATCTTTGAGGATTCAAACAATGGCCTCATCGCTGGTATTACGGCTCAAATTCCTGTCATTGTAGTACCCAATTCAATTACACGACATAGTAATTTTGATGGCTATTACGATAAACTCGAATCCGTTGCCCATTTCAACTTAAAAGAGCACCTCAAGCAGAAAAGCGATTCCTAGGAACCGCTTTTTTCTAACTCATTTTGCATTGTCTGAATGCGATCCTTCGCAAGATCACACAGGGCTTGCCCCTTCATACCCTTAGGGTAGATGGGTTCACCATATGAAACAATGTAAGTCTTTAGATTACTGTTATAAGAATTATGAATGTACGTTGGAATAATCGGAACTTCTGTACGAGACAACATTGAGAATAAACCTGCTTTAAATTCAAGTATATCTCTACCACGTGAACGCGTGCCTTCTGGGAAGACTGCGACATTCGCATTGGATGTATTCAGATCATTCACAACTTCCTTCAATACTTTCATACTCTCCCTTGGGTCTTCACGGTCCAAAGGATAGGACTTCGACAACTTCATAAAGTGTCTGAATATATTCGATGTGAAGAGTTCTTTTTTCGCAATGAATCGAATCGGACGATCAATTGCCTTTAAGAGAATAAAGATATCATTGTGAGATTGATGATTCGACACAAAGACACATTGGTCTAAGTTGATATAATTCTCTTCATTTCGATTGATGATTTTCTTACCACGAACACCAAGAAAATCGTCACCCCATTTTTTCGATTCTTTATATGCGAGTTCATCATCTTGTTTCTTCAAGATCCTTTTAGTTCTCCAAATATAATATGGAAGTGCTAAAAAGGTAATGGCCATATAGAAATTACTCATGAACAATCACCACCGCAATCGCATAATCACCATCATGAGAGATTGAAAAGGTTCCCTGATTTGAGATAGGAGCCCCAAATTCATTCTTTAGTATTTCCACATCTTTGAAATCCACAATCCCAATACCAGTTCCCATTGCCTTCGCATACGCTTCTTTACACGCAAAGCGACCGCAAAGAAACTCCAACTTATGTCTTTCAAGTGAAAGACTTTCGAATAGGGATTGTTCCTTATCCGTGAGGACTTTATTGATGAACGATGGATTGTTGAGTTTATCCAAAAGACGAGGCATGAAAACTAAATCAGTTCCCAACCGCAAATTTAAGTGTTCCACTCGCACATACCTCCCCGTTGACACTGCACTTCGCCTCAGCGATTCCAACAGGACCTTTGATCTTCGTAAGACTTACTTCTAAGGTTAATACATCCCCTGGAATGACTTGTCGTCTGAATTTCATTTTTTCGATTCCCGCAAAGAAGGCAATTTTCCCTTTGAATTCATCACGAGAAAGTAAAACGATTGCGCCCGCTTGAGCAAGTGCTTCCACAATTAATACCCCAGGCATCACATGATGCTCAGGGAAGTGCCCCAAGAAATGCATCTCATTCGCACTGACTGCTTTAATCGCAGTAATGGATGTTTCATCCATCGCATCCACTCGGTCCACAAGGAGGAACGGATAACGATGAGGAATGATTTCCATGATTTGATTTGAATTGAGAACCATTTTACTCACCATACTTTCTGAAAACTAAGATTGCGTTATGACCACCAAAGCCCAATGAATTAGACATCGCGATTGAAACATCGCGCTCTTTACTGACATTCGCCGTATAATCAAGGTCACATTCAGGATCAGGATTTGTAAGATTAATTGTTGGTGGAATGATGCCCTCATTGATTGTCTTCACACTCAAGATCGCCTCAATACCACCCGTACCACCTAAGGCATGTCCGTGCATCGACTTAGTCGAAGAGATGGACACCTTATAAGCATCCTCACCAAACACTTCCTTAATCGCACGCGTTTCAAATTGATCGTTTAAGGGAGTACTCGTTCCATGAGCATTGATATAGTCAACATCTGCTGCATTAATTTTCGCTTCCTTCAATGCTTGATTCATCGCACGAACCGCACCCTCACCTGATGGTGCAGTAATATGATGAGCATCACAGGTTGAACCATAACCCACAAGCTCAGCATAAATATGTGCACCGCGCGCAAGCGCATGATCAAGTTCCTCAAGAATTAAAGCACCAGCACCCTCACCCAAGACAAAACCGTTTCTAGTTTCATCAAATGGACGTGACGCTGTATTAGGATCTTCAGTCTTACTTAATGCAGTTAGGGCATTAAAGCCCGCAAGAGTGTAAGGATTCAGTCCTGCTTCAGTACCACCCGCAACCATCGCCTTCGCATCACCGTATTTAATCATACGAAATGCATCACCGATTGAGTTGGTAGCCGCTGAACATGCCGTTGTCACACAACTACAATGCCCCTTCGCATTTAAAGCAATCGCGACATTACCTGCTGCCATATTAGGAATGATCATCGGAATGAACATCGGAGGTATCTTTGCATAACCACCTTCGAATGCTCGGTTAAGATCACGCGCAAAAGTCTGCATACCACCCATTCCTGTTCCCATAATAACGCCCAAATCAACAGGATCAATATTCCCCTCAAGACCCGAATCAATAAACGCTTCCTTAGAAGCATAGACGGCATACTGTGAAAAGAGGTCCTGACGACGCACCTCCATTTTAGTTTGGTATTTTAAAGCATCAAAATCGCGTACTCGTGCACCCACTTTGACTGCAGTTTCCATTTCCTCTAATACTTCAATGGCATTGAAACCCGCAATCGCATTTGCGTAAGCATCATCGACATTACTTCCCAATGGAGAAACAATTCCCATGCCTGTTATAACTACTCTATGATTCATTTCATGACCTCCTAAATATTCAACCCACCACAAACACTTAAGGATTGACCCGTAATGTAGTTTGCGGATACTAAGAACGACACTGCTTTCGCAACATCATCAACCGTTCCAAGCTCACCCAATACAATTCCACTCTTGATTCCATCAACGAGTTCTTCACTTAAGACATCTGTCATATCGGTTTGAATGAAACCCGGTAACACACAGTTCGCTCGTACACCTCGAGAACCAAATTCTTTCGCAATCGATTTCGTAAAGCCGATAAGCCCTGATTTACTGGCAGCATAGTTTGCCTGTCCTGCATTTCCCATTTCACCGATAACGGATGCGATGTTGATAATGACACCCTTTTTAGCACGCAACATTCCCCGCGCTACAGCTTGAGTCATTAAGAAACTCGCTGTAAGATTCACATCTAAGACATCTCTGAAATCAGCTTCACTCATACGAAGGACTAGACCATCTTTTGTGATACCCGCATTATTCACAAGCACTTCAAAAGGACCGTGTTCCTTAACGCACTGCTTCACTGCTTCAGAATCTCTTCCATCTACCTGAATCAAAGAAAAGTATTCTTCTTCAAGACTATTAATAGTTTCTATATCGTAATCACGAACATACGTCCCCACGACATCATATCCATCGGAAACTAATTGGAGTGCAATGGCACGACCGATTCCTTTGGTTGCTCCTGTAACAAGTGCTTTAGGACGCATTGGATTCACTCTCCTTTAATGTTTCTAGATCATATATAGAATGAACTTCAAGAGATTTGTCATGCGCAAGAACACAAGACTTTAAACTCCCCTTAGGCCCAATCTCTACAAATTGATCCACACCCTGATTGATCATCAATTGGATGGTTTCACTCAAGCGTGTGCGATGAGATATTTGTCGACTTAAAGAAGACACAAAGTCATCTGTTTGAACCTTCGCTTCAACGTTGTTGATGAAATCCACATTAGGTGTTTTGTATTGGTATTGTTTTAGAGTTTCTTCAAACTCTTTACTCGCATCTTCCATAAGATACATATGAGAAACAGAAGAAACATTAAGTGGCACAATTCGTTTGATGCCGTGTTCCTTGAGTGTTTCCACACTCGCTTCTAAATCCTTCAAGTATCCACCCACTACGATTTGAGACGGAGTGTTGTGATTACAGATTGCGATGGGAAGATCCTTAATCGCCAATTCAACTGTTTCAATATCTGTTCTCAACAGGGCATACATACCTGTATCTTTAAGTGCTGATGCCATAATCTTGGATCGTTTTAATACAAGATCTAAAGCATCTGAAAAACTGAGGACACCCGCATAGACTAGGGCATTGTACTCACCCAATGAAAGACCCGCAACATAGACGGCATCATTTGGGATTAAGGTTGAGATTGCGTAATTGAGGGTAAGAACTGCAGCTTGTGTGTACTCTGTTGAGTTAAGCTGTTCTTCATTAAGATTAAGAATATCAAATCCAGCTTGAAGAGATGCGGCTTCATATATCCTACTCACACTCTCAAACTCTTGTGCTAAATCTTGCCCCATATGTAGAAATTGCTGGCCTTGGCCAGCAAAGAGGTATGCTTTTTTCATTAGACTTTAGATTCGATGTAAGCCACAATATCCGCAACCGTCTTAAGATTCAAGACATCTTCCGTTGGGACTTCAACACCGTATTCTTCTTCCAATTCCATTACGATTTCCATAACCGCAATTGAATCTGCTCCTAGATCATCAATGATCAGTGCAGTATCACCGATTGTTGATACATCTACTTCAATAAGTTCCGAGATAATTTCTTTAATTTTTTTGTTCATAATTTGCTCCTTTTATTAGTTTGACTATCAAACTATATCATAAACGCGATTACCATTCAATAAGTGATGCCCCATAAGTAAGACCACCACCAAATGCCACTACAATAATTTTCATTTCTTTTTTCAATCGTCCATCACGCACGATCTCATCCAATACAATTGGAATCGACCCCGCAGATGTGTTTCCGTATTCCTGTAAATTCATTGGGAACTTCGAAACATTCATCTTCAAACTCTTTGCGCAGGATTCAATAATCCGCTCATTGGCTTGATGCGAAATAATGTAGTCAATATCATCGACTGTGAGATTATTATTTTTAAGTAAGGTTTTAATACTACTCGTGAATGCTTTGATCGCAAAGCGAAAGACGGTAGAACCCTTCATTTCAAAATAGGCTTGATCCGATTGCACATCATGCACAAAGGGATTTGAGAATGGACTCAGGTTTGGCATCGTAATTGAATCCTCAACATCATCTTGACCGTAAAGTACCGTCTCCACAATTCCTCGCTCAGCCAACTCCATCACAACCGCACCCGCACCGTCTCCGAATAGAATGGATGTTGATCGGTCCGTAAAATCCATATACCTTGAATTGAAATCACTACCTACCAATAAGATGCGATTATACATTTTAGAAATGAGTAAGGCATCCACAACCTGAAGACCATACACAAAACCACTGCACGCAGCATTGAGGTCAAAACAAGGAATGTGTCGCTTAATACCTAAATCTTTTTTTATGAGATTCGCATTCGTTGGGATGAAGTTATCAGGTGTGAATGTACACACCACGATACAATCAATGGATTCGATATCCATTCCTTGAATAGCGTTAAGTGAAGCACTCAATGCCATATGATGATTTGAAACGGATTCAAATCTACGATTCTTAATGCCTGTTCTCTGTGTGATCCATTCATCGTTCGTATCCATGTAGTTCGATAAATCTGTGTTGCTTACTACTTTATCTGGGACATACGATCCCGTTGCAATGATCCTACTTTTCATAATGAATATCTCCCATCGCTCTGAAGCGATTTTGACGTTCCTTTTGAATTTGTTTCGGTCGCATCTTTGAATAACCATCCAAAGAACGATTCAGTTTTCGTGATATATCCTTGATGATGGAATCAAAAGTATCATTAATATCATTTTCTTCAATCACAAGATCCACAATCCCCATCGCCAGTAAATGCTCCGATGTAATCTTCATATCATCTACCACATCCTTAGCCTTACTCGCATCTTTATACAAGATACTTGCGAATCCTTCTGGGGATAGAATTGAATAGATTGCATGTTCCATCATCCACACTTGATTACCCACAGCGAGTGCTAATGCACCCCCACTACCCGCCTCACCTAAGATGATTGAGATAATAGGAACTGTAAAGGACATACTCTTCATAAGAAGATCCGCAATGGCCTCAGCCTGACCGCGCTCCTCAGCACCAATACCGGGATAAGCCCCAGGCGTATCGATTAGAGTAATGATTGGTCGATTAAACTTTTGAGCCTGCTCCATCAAACGCAAAGCCTTACGGTACCCTTCAGGGTGAACCATACCGAAATTCGTACGAATAT
>JAAYNU010000260.1 GCA_012520695.1 Erysipelothrix sp. | reverse complement strand
TTTGCAATTTAAGATTACAATACTTTCGATAATACTTTAAATAAAACACACATTAAAAATCCGTACAAACAACCTCTTATGGAAAGACACGAGAGTTTGTTTTAATATGAATTAGACGTCTTCACGCCAGATTTTTGCACCAAGATTTGTAAGTTTACCCACAAGATCATCATAGCCACGATCAATGTGATACACTTCAGAAATCTCTGTAATACCTTCAGCCACAAGTCCAGCAATCACAAGACTCGCACCACAACGAAGATCCGTCGCCATTACTTTACTACCATATAAAGCACTAGGACCTCTCATTGTAGATTTAGCAGGATGCAATTGAATATCAGCACCCATTCGTTGTAATTCATTACAGTGTTTGAAACGTTCAATATAAATTGTTTCACGAACTGACGAATCACCGACTGCTTGTGTTAAGAGTGTTGTCAGTGGTTGTTGGAGGTCCGTTGGAAATCCAGGATACGTTTGCGTAGTCACATCAATTGCCTTTAATGTGTCTACTGCACGAATACGAGCAAAGTCTACACCAACTTCAATATCGACACCCATTTCAATTAATTTAGAAATAAGCGCTTCAAGGTGAAGAGGAATGATGTTCTCAACCGTCATATCCTTAGCCGCAGCAGCAGCCATAATGATATACGTCCCCGCTTCAATACGATCCGGAATAATCTCATGTTGAGTACCCTCTAATGTTTCAACACCATCAATCGTAATCACATTCGTACCCGCACCCCGAATGTTAGCACCCATCTTATTCAAGAAAGTAGCAACATCAATGATCTCAGGTTCCTTAGCAACATTCTCAATCACTGTTCTACCTTCAGCAAGAACAGCAGCCAACATTATATTAATGGTTGCCCCAACAGACTGAAAATCCAAATAGATCTTCGCGCCCACAAGTTTATCAGCCTTAATTTCATAGAAACCATGAGAATAAGTCCACGAAGCACCCAAAGCCTCAAAGCCCTTAAGATGTAAGTCAAAAGGACGAGGACCCAAGTAACAACCCCCTGGCATCTGCATACGAACATACTTATACTTACCCAATAAAGCACCCATGAAATAATACGAAGCCCTTAGCTTCGTAACAGCATCATGCTCCAAATTCACATTCCTCATATTCGAAGTATCAATTTGAAAATGATCCGAAGTCGGAGACGTAACCGATACATTCAACTCCTTCAGTAAAACAGAAAGAGATTTAACATCCGAAATATTAGGAACACCATAGATATTGACCTCACTTCTATTCGCCAAAATTGCGGCAGGAATTAAAGCCACCGTCGCATTTTTAGCACCACCAATACGAACCGTGCCCTCAAGATTTTTATTACCTTCAATTTTTATAATTTCAGCCATTAATACAACTCCTTTTATCCTTGACTATTATAACCGATTTCACATGGTAAATATAGCCCGACACCTAAGCAACACCGCAAACCCTTCAAAAACACATAAATGAGATTACTGAAATTACCCAAAATACACAAGCCTTCTAAAAATTCATCACATACACAAGCACATTAACCACCCATACTCATCAATACCCTTTGAATAAATAAAATCAATTTTATTTCCTAACCACACCTTGATCCATGGCTCCTTGAAAAAACAAACTAGACTTTTCATCAAATTAAAAAAACTCACTGGAAAATCCAGCAAGTCCCAAATAAACTATTTTAGCAATCCTTCATTTGTTAAGAAGTTACGCATTACTTCCTCAGGAGACTCTGAAAGAACATCGACTTCATAGTTCATTTGCATCATCTTCTCTTCAGTGAAGATTCCTGATATTTTATTCAATGCTGCTTCGACACCAGGATACTCATCTTCAAGATCCATTCGAACGAAATACACTGCATAATATTCAGGGAAGAAATTTAAATCATCTTCAAGCGTGAAGACATCATACTTGCGATTCAGTCCATCTGAACCATTCACAAGCGTTACATCCATATTACCACTATCAAGACCCGTAAACTTCAATCCGATATCTATTGAGTTAAACTTACCGAAATCAAGATCATAGAACTTCGTAAATGGTTTAAAACGAACTGTACCCTCTTCTTCAAAGAATGAGTGTTCAGCAGCGAAACTTAATTCATTTGCTACTGGACGTAAATCTGAAATTGTTTTCAGGTTATACTTAGCAGCGACTTCTTGAGTCGTTGCTGCAACGAAGGTGTTTTGGTGACCCCATTTGTCAAGCATCTTAACATTCACAGGAGCAGCCATTTCGTTTGCATAATCATAAAGCGTTTGATCTTCAGGAACTTCCTGTGGATCAATGTGTAAGAACGTCGACAATAATGAACCATCATATGAAGACAAGATATCCACTTTAGAACGCTTCAACTCATCAAATGATAATGCATACGCCATATGAGGAAGAATTTCCACATCATACTCTGTATATTCCTCAATCAACATCTTTGCCATTTGAGCGGCAAGGTTCATTTCCGCATAATCACCGTCAACGACCGTAATTGCGTCCTCATTAACCTTAGAACCACACCCCACCAACATTAATGCACTGAGTAAAACTACTAATATTTTCTTCAAAATTAATTACCTCTTTTCTTTGTTAGCTTATTTTCATAAAAAGCTAATACTCCATCAACCGCAAAACTCATAATGATAAGCACAATCGTTCCCTGAATGATCATTGACATATTCTGAGTACGAACCCCTTTATAAAGGATTTCACCCATACCACCACCACCAACGAACGTTGCGAATATCGCAACTCCAATAGAAGTTACAACCGCGATACGCATTCCCGAGAAAATCATTGGAAACGCAAGCGGCAACTCAACTCTAAATAAACGCTGCATACGAGACATACCAATACCAACAGCCGCTTCCTTAACTCCTGGATCCACTGATTCAAGACCCACAACCGTGTTAAGCACAACTGGCAATAGGGAATAGAGAACTAAACCAATTACCACAGTTGTGAGCGTCGCCCCGAAGAATACTAAGAGTATCCCCAGCGTCGCTAGTGTTGGAATGGTTTGAAAGACATCCACGACGAACATAATATATTTCTTCATTCGTGGATAACGATACGCAACGATTCCTAATGCTAAACCAATTAATAATAAGAACACCGCAGAAACACCCACGATGATAAAATGCTCAAGGATCATATTAAGACTCACGGTAAGCACCTCGATTCATCACAAGCTTCTGTAATAGGTCAATACTATAACCCATTACAAGCGCCAAGATTGCGGCAGGGATTGCTCCCATAAGGATATAGGCCTGAATATTTGTACCAATCCCGATATAAATAAACTCACCCAATCCACCTTGACCAATCATTGCTGCTAGTACTGCCCATGAAACCGTATAGACCGTAGCCATACGAAGACCTGAGAAGATACTGCTCATGGAAAGAGGAAGTTCCACTCTCCACAGCGACTGCCATTTTGTCATTCCAACACCACGCGCAGCCTCAAGAATTCCTTTATCGACATCCATGATGCCAGCATACGTATTTTTAAGCACGGGAAAGATTGCATACGTCGAAAGCGCAATATAGATTGTTAGTGGCCTCATGCCCGTATATACAAACAAGACCCCGATAAATACAATCCCAGGAATTGTTTGGAAAATACTAACAATTGGCATTACAAACCGCGCAACCTTTGCATTACGACTTAAGATACTTGCAAGTAAGATTGCGATCGTTGAACCAATAGCTACCGATACAACCACAAACTTAATGTGAACAAGCGTTTGATCCAATATATTTGGGATATTACTTATGAATAAATCAAGCACTCAAATCACCCCAAACCACTTCAGTAAGAGAACGAGCAATTGAACCACGCGTAATGATACCCGCAACCTCCTCATTTCCATCAAGTACCAAGACATAATCATGGTCCCCTTCAGTGATCGCCGCGATTGCATCCTTCGCATCATCAACTAAACCAAATGTCGGAATACTCTCCTTTACCAGTTCGCCAACTACAGACAATTCATCACGCTGAGCAATCAAGTCATCAATAAACGCGACACCCTTATACTTCTTATTTTCATCAGTAACAACCACTGTATTAAGATCACGCATGCGCATGAGACCCAAACACTCCATTATTGGTCGTTTCGAGAAAACCTT
>JAAYNU010000259.1 GCA_012520695.1 Erysipelothrix sp. | reverse complement strand
ATCTTTAAACTGGCCGTAAATAAGAGCTTTGATTGGTTAATCTTAGCCTTTTTCATTATAAACAAGACCGCAAGTAGGAGCAGATAAATCATAGAAAACTGAACAATATTAAGCTGTATAATCCCTTTATCCATGACTATAAATCCCCCTTATTTAAGTTAATGATTTGATCTTGATACATCTCAACCAGAGATTCATCATGACTGATTACAAACGCCCTTAATCCCTTATTGAAGCAGTATTCTTTAATTTGGGCCATCACAATTGAACCCGTTTCCTTATCAAGTGCTGAAGTAGGTTCGTCGAGCATGATGACTTTTCTTGCTAATGAGAGCATAATCGCGATAAAAACGCGTTGTCGCTCCCCTCCTGACATTGTATCAACCTTCGAATCAAGTGGAAAATCAAGACTTGAAATACTTAGAAACGAAAGAATGGACGCATCATCCAATAACTCTTCTTTTCTCATCGTATAAAACGAATCAAAATTCTCCCTTATTGTTCCTGGATAAAGAAAGACATTTTGACCACACAAGAGATAATCCTTACGAAGAGTAATCGGATCAATATCATTAATTTCCTCATTATCAATTAAAATCATTGAATCATCAACTGAATACATTGAATTCAATAGTTTTAACAAAACACTTTTACCAATACCACTTCGACCAACAATAAATGACATCACAACATCGTTAATCATCATATCTGGATATTCAACGACATCTTTAAACCTTAAACCACGTGTTTCTATCATAGTATCTCCCCCATAAAAAAAAGTAACCATATCGGCTACTTTGAATGATATCAGTTATCACTATCGGTTACAAGTGATAGACTGTCTTATCGTTTGATCTTTTTAAGAACCATTTGGAATATTGCATCTGTTTCATCAATCTTCATAACAAGGATTGATACACCATAGACAATGACACCTGCTACAATGGACACTGCAAATCCAACTTTACCACCCATAGTGTTATAAACAAGGTAAACTACAGCTCCCATAATGATTGCTGATACAAGCGTTTTAACGCTTGACTGAATGAATAATCGTGTGTTCATCACACCAACCTTACGTCTTAGTGCTGCATAGAGGAACACTACAGATACATATGCTGAGATTGACGTTGCAAGTGCAAGTCCTGGTAGTCCCATGATGCGACTGAGTATTAGATTCAATACAATATTGATGACAACAGCAACGATACCACTCACAACTGGAGTGATTGAATCATGCAGTGCATAGAACGTTCGTACAAGAATTTGGCGCATACCAAATGCGATAGTCCCTACGGAGTATAGTGTAAGAACTGTACTCGTAAGTGTTAATTGTTCAGGGGTGAACTTTCTTCCATAGAGTATATCAATTACTGGGTATGAGAGTATCATTAACCCAATTGAAGCAGGAATAATGAGTAAGTTTACACTCACAAGAACTTTAGAAATAGTTTTTTTCAGTTGATCCATTTTACCTTCTGCAGCCTGTGTTGCGAGTGAAGGATACATTACAGTTGCGATTGCTGATACAAAGATTCCGAGAATTGAATCACTGATTTTAAGTGCGAAATTCAGCGTTGATACCCCACCTGTCATTATCGATGAAGCAATTGAAGTGTCAATGATTTTATTGATCTGATCAATTGATGTTCCCACAATAATCGGTGCCGCCATCTTAACCATACTACCAATATTCTCATCTTTGATATCAATAAACATCTCATGTTTATAACCATATTTTTTCGTTAAAATGATTGAGATAATTGTCTGAACAACCGATGCAAATAGAATACCATAAGCCATAATGTGCGGTTGTCCTGTTACGAATGAGACAACAATCGTTGAAATAACAATTAAATTCATTACGAATCCATTAATAGGATTAATGAGGAACATTTGATTAATTTGTAAATACCCTTCGCTAATAGATTTAATTGCTAGGAATAGTACTGAGAAGATCGATACTCGTACAAATGATGCAGCGAGTGCTTGTGTCGAAGGATCGAATCCACTGGCAAATAGGTTTACTAGAAACTCCGCAAATACGAATCCGAACAATGCTAGAATTAATGATAATCCCGCAAGGATGTTCATAATATTAGACATTAGTTTATTAGCGACATCCAATCCCTTATGAGATTTTACTTTACTGTAGATTGGAATAAAGGTAGTAACCAAACCTGAAGCGACGAATCCGAAGATAACATTCGGGATGTTTGACGCAATGATATAAGCATCTGAGATTGCTCCTGGTCCATAGAGGTTACCTAATGCCAGCTCCCTTACAATTCCAAATACCTTAGTAAACAGTAATCCAAATATTAAAAATAGTGATTTCTTTTTCATATAGTGCTCCTCAAAAAACAAACTCCCAGATGGGAGTCTTCTTCTATTGGATATTATATCAAAATACTCTTACACTAACAACATTTCACATAGATTGCGACAATTACTATTTTCTAAGTAATCGTCTCAGATCGAAGAGTTTCCAAATACTGAGGTTTGCGTAGTCTATGGAACCTTTGTTGATGTATCTTGTTCGGACTGGTATCTTCTCTACTTCTACCCGTACGCATTTTGTTGCCTTGGTTCCCCTTTTGTTTGTTACTTCATAACAACTTTCGTACATACCGGGATAGCGTGTGTTGACGGTTGTTTTGGTTATTTTAAGTTTGTTGGTGATGTCCCCTTCCACTTTATCGAGGGCACTTGCGTAGTCGAGTGGTTTGTATTCTGAGTATTGCTCAATGATGTGGTCGTTTGCGGATATAACGGGAGCTGTGTGTTTAACGATATCAAGTGTTAATGGTTTTCCCGTGTAGTTTATGTAAGTGGATGGGATATGGACTGTGGGTCCCTTTCCTTCTGATACTCTTCGCCTTGAGTCTGCGCATCCAGCATCTTGGACTTGGACTTCGTAGTATGGTACTAATCCTTGATAGTATGTGCTGCCTTTGATAGTCTTAAAATGCGATCCTTGTTTATAGAAGGCTAAGTTTCCGTATCCTGAAGAGCACGAAGTTCCCATTCTTAAATGATTTGTTTCTGTTGAGATTGATGGGGTTGTGGTGGCTCTTAGGGTGTGATAAAAGACATCAAAACTCATCTGTATAAAGGGTACATCAATACTGTAGGTAACATCCCTTATGTCTTGTGTGATTACTCGTGGGTGTGCAAAGTGAAGTGGTGATCTGTAGGATGCCTTTGTTTGTTTTGTTTCCATGACGAGATAAAATGCATAACTTTGATCAACGGGTAGATCGAGCATTTTAATGGCGGCTTTAAATCCAACATTTTCATATTTGTAGTTACAATTATTTCGTTTTGTATCTGAATCCTTGCATGTGGGATAGCCATCATAGGTCATAATATCTGTGAGTTTTCTATCGAGTGTTTCAGCTGGATAAGAGTGTGTCTTACCATTACTGATCAGTTCAATTCGAAATGAATGCGTGGAATCGCCGTATAGATTTTGATTTTGGGTTATGAATGCCCACCCTTGCAGTCGTATTTCATTTTGGTAGAAGACTAAGTTTAGTAGTTCATAGGTAAATTGTGAGCGATCATTGGTAGTGATGGGTGCTGCTTGAATTGTTTGAGGTCTTAATACACAGATAAAGATAAATAATATTAGTAGTTTTTTCATACTCATTCCCCTTTGATATAAACTATGCTTTGAGATTGGGTTTCCCTCATCGACAAACTTTGTGTAATAAATGCCTGAAATTCACAAAGTGTTGTCTTACATTGACGTCTTCTATCTTCTTTGAGTAATTGTGTATCAAAACTTGTGAAATATACATGCACTTTAAACTAATGAATTGCACTTAGCGTTATAATTTAGGTGAACAAGGAGGTATTACTTATGAAAGTCGTAGTTATTGGTTGTACACACGCTGGAACATCTGCTGTAAAAGCAATTTTGAAAGAAGCTCCAGACGCTGAAGTTGTAGTATTTGAAAGAAATGATAACGTATCATTTTTATCATGTGGTATCGCATTATATATTGGTGGTGTCGTTAAGGACGCACAGGAATTATTCTAT
>JAAYNU010000258.1 GCA_012520695.1 Erysipelothrix sp. | reverse complement strand
TCTTAAACTTAGTGACATTATCTTCGTTTGGAACGGAGTAATTACGTGCCATAACGACACCATCGATTCTCCCGACAACTTCAGAGTGTCCCTGACTGATTCCGTGCCCCCAATAACTTTGTGTTTCACCGTCCACAAGAATCGCGTCTAAGATTGTTTTCTGAAGACTGAAGATCCCTGGATCCCATCCAACGGATACGAGTGCAGTGGTGTTATGCTTATGCGCAACACTATTAACTGTATCAACGTGATCAAGAATCAATGCATGCATATCGAAGCTGTCTACAATATTGAAGTGTTCAGCCAAGCTTGGTGATTGAGTTCTTAAGTCTTTCTCAGAACTTCCGCATAGAACCAATACATCAATATCATTTTTATAGTCCAATAAGGAGTCGTAAGCATATACTTTAGATCCCTTTGTACTCACATCCTCTGGATTACGCTTAGAGAATACACCGAATACTTCCATGTCACTTTGTTTCGCAATCGCAATTTCTAATCCTTTTCCGAGATTACCATATCCTACAATACCTATTTTTATCATCGATTTTTCCTCGTTTCTACTTATACTATACCATTTATATGATATAAGATAAATTTGAGATTATAAATATAATGTTTTGAAATTCATACACCAACAAATATGATTTTTAAGGCTAAGGTGATACTACGATCGTTTCTTTGCGAATGAGTAATAAAGAAAAAATGATTATGATACAATGTTTACAAGAGGTGGAATCATGAAAAAAGTAACGCATAAATTATACAAAGATTACCCAAACCAACCATATATCTCACCCGATAGAGACTTGGTTAAATGGGAAGAATACCCAGAAACATTCCCTTATTCAAAAGTGGAAATCAAGCAAATGGAAACAGTGGAAGATGATCTCTTGCCCGGTGACATTATTATGTTATGGCGCATCAGTTTAAATACATTTACCAATGAAACAGAGTTTCCAAATTACTTTGAATATAAGTACGGAATTAATGGTGATGAGTCACTACAGAAAATATTTGATAAAGGCTATGCACGTGTTTGTAGTGCCAGTGAATCCTTGGAATCAGTTTCCATGGTTGTGCTGAAGCGAATCTTTAAACACCGCAAGCTTTCAACTACTGGGAAAAAACAAGACTTAATCCAACGTGCTTTAGGAAATATTCCTGAAGAAGAACTTGTGAAAGAATTTAACTTGCGTATTTACCGTATTACCCATGAAGGTAATGCCTTACTGGATAAACATTTTGATATTGTGAAGAAACACGGACCAAAGATGTGATGTATCTCGAGCGCGCAATAAAGCTTGCGAATGAAAACGTGGACGCAGGTGGATCACCTTTTGGAGCGGTTTTAGTGCTTGATGATGTCATCATTGGTGAGGGTGTTAACGAAACACACATCATTCATGATATTTCAGGACATGCAGAGTTACTTGCGATTCGTATGGCCCAGAAAGCATTGGGACGCATTGATTTAAGCGGCTCGATTATGTATGCGAGTGGGCATCCATGTCCCATGTGTTTGGGAGCGATTGCCTTTAGTGGCATCGAGTCGGTTGTTTACGCAAACAGCCTTGAAGAAGCAGCGTCAGTTGGACTGGGATTGAGTAAAGATATATATTCTTATCTCTCAGGCAATGTGGATGCGATACAATTAAAAATGCACCACCAAGAAATCGGTGATGCATCTGTTAACCCTATGCTTCGTTTGAAGAATAGAACTCTTTAGCTTTTACCAATTCATCATGAATCAATTCATGACCACCTTCGTGTGAGAATGATTGAGCATTGGTGAATTGATCTTTAACTTGAATGAATTGTTCAGGGGTGATGAAGAAATCATCTTTCCCTGAAGTTAAGAAGACCGAAAGGTCTTTTTGTTGTTTAAGGGGAACATCTGGTCGTACAGGTGATGGGTGGAATAGAATTGCTTTGTGGTAGTTAGTTTCAAACTCTTTGAAGATATTGATGGCGATGTTTGCGCCATTTGAATATCCTAATAACGTGATCTTTGCGTTCTCGAGTTCATACGTTTTTATTAAACGTGCAATTTCGTTATATAAGCTGTGTGTTTGTTTTGCGAGATCCTTTTGATCAAAGGTTCCATCTGGGTAGCGTTTAAAGTAACGGTTCATCCCGTTCTCTTCAACTGCGCCTCGTATTCCAATGAGCGTTGCGAGGGGATCGATGAAGTGTGAAATATCCTTCAAGTTGTGTTCGTCGCCACCTGTTCCATGAAGCATGATGATGACATTGTCTTTATTGCGGGGGTAATGTGCGTGAATTAACATATTTATATTTTCTCTCTTTTCTATTTGATGCTGACAAAGTCTTTTTTGAGTTGTGTCAGTTGTTGTTTGGTATCCTCGGATTGAGGTAAAGCGTTCAGTTCTTTTATTTTGTCTTTAATTTCGTTTTTTCTTCTTAGGATATCGTATTCATACATGTTTCGATAGCCGTATGTTTGAAGTGAATCAATTTCTTTGAGTTCAAGAGGGGCTAGGTGATTTTTAATCGCAAGCTCTTCTTTTTTAAAGTGCGGCGGTGCTACGAATTCGGAGTCAATGATGAGTCCAGGACCTTCTGTCGCAAGTTCAATGGTGATGCCACCTTTTTCTCTGAAGTAGAGTGATTCGAAATAGAATCGATCTTTCACTGCTGTGGTGAGGAAACCTTCTTTTTGAAGTGTTTTCTTCCAAGCTTCAGCACTGCCATTAGGTATGGAAAGTGCAATGTGGTGAACGGTTCCTTGGCCTTCAACGCCATCTTCAGTTCTTTGTTTCTTCAGGTCGATGATTGAATCATTGAGTGTGAGTCTGATGTACTCTTCATCCTCATCTGTTTGAGTGTAGCCAAAGATACGAGTGAATAAATCTTGTGTTGCACTTGGGTTCTTTGAGTAGAGAGCTGCCTTATGGAAGCCTCTAATATTATTGTCTTTATCTACGCCATTATATTCCCATTCGTTTTGTATGCCGTTATCCACTTCAATGAACTCAAGTTCAAGGCCGTGTGGGTCAGTGAATGCGAGGTAGTGCTCGTTGAATCGTGAATAGGTATAATTATCTATTTTGAAGTGATCAAGACGCTTCTTCCAGAAATCAAGGTTTCTGACAGCATAGGTAACGTGTCCTACTTGACCATCACCAATAAGTCCTTCTTCTGCTTCTTGCATTGGAAAATAGGTTGATATACCACCCGATGCATCGTGGGTACCATAATAGAGATGATACATGTTTTTATCTTCATGGTTGGTTGTATTTAAGAGAAATCGCATTCCCAGAACACTCGCATAGTAATCGAGATTTTCTTGGGGGTTTTTAACGATGGATGACATGTGGTGAAGACCGAGTATTGTTTGCATGATGTATAACCTACTTTCTTAGTATGTTACTAGTATAAAACAACTCTGCGATAAGCTCAAGTACTTTACTCTCAAGGCATTAAAAAAAGAAGCCCTTAGGCTTCTAGAATGAGTGATGATAATTCAATCGGATTAAGAATGGTGCCATCTTTA
>JAAYNU010000257.1 GCA_012520695.1 Erysipelothrix sp. | reverse complement strand
TATTTCATATACAAGAATGATAGAGAAAAAATGAAGTACTGAAATTACTTATCAATCATTATATTTATATATTAGTTTTTAAAACTATGAATCGGAGCAGGAATACGCCCACCACGATCAATGAATTTCTTATTATCAAAATTGTTTACTTTCATAATCGGTGCATAGCCAAGCAGCCCACCAAATTCAACAATCTCACCAACGTCTTTTCTATGAACTGGAATGAGTCTTACTGCAGTTGTCTTTTGGTTAATCATACCAATTGCGGCTTCATCTGCGATAATACCTGAAATCGTTTCTGGTTTTGTATCTCCAGGGATTGCGACCATATCGAGTCCTACGGAACATACACAGGTCATTGCTTCAAGTTTTTCAAGTGTTAGAGCACCGCGCTGAACTGCTTCAATCATACCTTTATCTTCTGATACAGGTATGAAAGCACCACTGAGACCTCCAACGTATGATGACGCCATAACGCCGCCTTTTTTAACCGCATCATTCAGCATTGCGAGGGCTGCGATTGTTCCGGGCGCCCCTACTTCTTCAAGTCCCATTTCTCTGAATATCTCAGCAACACTATCACCTACAGCAGGCGTTGGCGCTAATGAGAGATCAATGATACCAAAGGGTACGGAAAGTCGTTTTGACGCTTCTTGAGCCACTAACTGCCCTACTCGTGTGATTTTGAAGGCTGTTTTCTTAATGCACTCACTCATTGCTTCAAAGTCTTGACCTCGAACGGATTCAAGGGCGCGTGATACAACACCTGGTCCACTGATCCCAACGTTGATAACACAGTCTTCTTCACCCACACCGTGATATGCGCCAGCCATGAATGGATTGTCTTCAACTGAATTACAGAACACAACAAACTTAGCACAACCAATACTTGAATTGTCCTTTGAGTGTTCCGCAAGATCTAAAATAATTTGTCCGAGGTCTTTAATGGCATTCATATTCATACCATTTTTAGTTGTTCCTACATTGACACTCCCACAAACATAATCAGTCACTGTTAGTGCTTCTGGAAGGCTCTTAAATAGTATGCGGTCTGATGGTGTCATTCCCTTTTGAACAAGAGCACTGAAACCTCCGATGAAATCAACACCAACGGCTTTAGCTGCTCGATCAAGTGTTTGCGCAATACTTACGTATGAATCTGTTTTACATCCCGCAGCAGCGATTGCGATGGGTGTAACAGAGATTCTCTTATTAACAATTGGGATTCCGAGTTCTAATTCTAAATCATTCCCTACTTTAACTAAGTCTTTCGCTTTAGTTGTGATTTTCTTATAGATGTTCTCATTAAAAACATCAATGTCTGGATCTGCACAGTCCAAGAGACTGATTCCCATTGTGATGGTTCGAATATCCAGTTGTTGTTCCTGGATCATTTTATTGGTTTCTAGTACTTCGATATCGTTAATCATCTTATTATATCCTGTGCATCGAAGTAAAGATGCTTTCATGTTGTATTTGGATTGTGACTCCCAATTTTGTTCCTAGTTTATTTAATTCAACACTGATAGATTTAAAATCTTTGTCTGTGATATCCACAATCATAATCATGTTGAAAAAATCATCAACAATCGTTTGTTTTATATCCAATACGTTTATTTCATGCTCTGCCAGTGTATTACATACACCTGCAATAATCCCTACTTTATCAATACCTACTACTGTAACAATTGCTCTCATATTATCGTCCTCACTTTGTGTAAAGTTTATCATAGACTCTCCCTAAGAACTAGTCTTGACAGTGTTAAATGGGTATGCTCGTAATAAAAAGACAGCCGCAGCTGTCTTGATATTAGACTAATATTAAATTTCCTTCTTGCATGATCTCAATTTCTTTGCCATCAAATGTCTTTCCGCTTACTTTCATGTCCTTTGTACCGAACATGAAGTCAACGTGAATGATGGATTGGTTAATACCACGCTCAAGAAGTTCATCGCGGTCTAATGTACCGCCACCTTCAACAAGTGGGTACCCTTGACCAAGTGCGATATGGCAACTTGCGTTTTCATCGAAAAGTGTATTAAGGAATAAGATTCCCATGTTTGAAATAGGTGAATCATAACTTACCAGTGCAATTTCACCGATTCGTTTTGAGTTTTCATCAGTTAGTAGTAACTTATCAAGTGCCTCTTTACCGATCTTCGCATCATAATCCACAACTTCTCCGTCAACGAATTTCAACCAGAAATCATCAATCAAACGACCGTTGTTGTTGAGAGCGATACTGTTATAAACAATCCCGTTCACATTCATACGGTCTGGAGTCGTGAATGATTCCTCAGTTGGCATGTTGGCATTAAACACAACACCGTTTTGAGCAGGTTTTGCGCCACCACCCCATTGGTGACCCTTAACGAGTCCAACTGTGATGTCAGTTCCTTTATCATTTGTGAAGTGTAGTGATTCAAAATTAAGTTTATTTAACACTTCATTTTGACCTACAAGACGAGCATTATGATTCTTCCACTCTTGGTATGGATCATTCTCTTCAGTAATTCTTGTTGCTTTCAGGATTGCATCATACAGTTTTGTATACGCTACTTCGTCTGTATCGTTGGTAAATACTGCACGTGCCCACTCAACTGTAGGGTAAGCAGCAACACACCATTGTCCTTTTGAACTCATTGTATAGTTACGTGACTTTGTGAAGGCTTGCCCTTGAGCAGCCATGCGAGCCATTACCTTTGAACTGTCCACATCATCCATCAAACCAGGGTTTGGTGAACGAAGTGCGAGTAAACAAAGATCTTGATCAACGCGCCATTCTGATTCGTCGATTTGCCATTGTTTAATGTCAGTAAGTGTTTCAGTTGATTGGTTTAAGAAATCCAAGCGCTCGATTCTTTCACTTACAAAGTTATTAATGACTTGTTTTGCTCCTCGAGCATACGCAGCCTCAGTACACAATGCAGCAAATGCATGATGTTCAGGTGCTGTATTGATAAGCAGTGTTTGTCCTTCTTGGACGTTTAATCCTACATTAATGAGTAATTCAGCATATTTCTTATCTAATGTCATAGTTTATCTCCTTTAATTTGATTAATAAAAAAGCGTGAAGTTCACGCTTAGATTACAAAGTTTCCATTTTCAAATACAGGAATTTCCTTACCATCGTAAGTCGTTCCTACAATTGACATATCTTCACTACCGAACATAAAGTCAACGTGGTTGAGTGATCGATTAGAATTGTTTTCCAACAACTCTTCTTGAGTCATTTCTGTTCCACCTTTAATGTTCATTGGATACGCTGCTCCCAGTGCCATGTGGCATGAGGCATTTTCATCAAATAATGTATTGTAGAATAAGATGTTTAAATCAGAAATCGGTGATTTGTGAGAAATTAATGCAATCTCACCAATATGGCGACTTCCTTCATCAGTATCTAAAAGACCTTGAAGTGTATCCTTTTCAAATTCAGCATCGAAATCAACGACTTTACCGTCTTTGAATTCAAGCCAGAACTTATCGATTAACTTCCCTTGATAATCAAGTGGCATACTGGAATATACTCGACCCTCAACAAACGAACGATCAGGCATCGTAAACGATTCCTCAGTTGGCATGTTTGGATTGAAAGTATAACCTTTAGCCGAAGTTTCCATACCACCAGCCCAGATATGGTTTTTAACCAATCCAACAGTGATATCAGTTCCTAAACTGTTTTTGAAATGCAGTGATTTAAAGTTATGATCGTTTAGAATTTTATTCTGACGGGCAAGAACCTCGTTATGAGCATCCCATTCCGCTACAGGATCATTATCTTCACGAACACGTGTTGTATAAAGAATGGATTCAAGAAGTTTATCATAAGCTTCTTGTTTACCCAGTTCAGGGAATACAACTGCTGCCCATTCGTGTGATGGCATAGCAACTATGGACCATTGTCCACGGTTTGCCATTGAATATTCACGAAGGCGAGCAAGTGCTTCACCGTTTGCTTTTGCTAGAGCTGCATTTTTTTTATCATCGACACCAGCCATAAGACCCGGTGATGGAGCAATAATTGAAAGACGCGCAAAGCCTTCTTCAATGTATTGATCATATTCTGCAACAGCCCATTCTGGAATGTTTGTAAGATCTTCAACGGATTGATTTTCTACATGCATTTTTGCGATTTGGTCATCATTAAATTTAATAACAACTTTACCTGCACCAGCAGCATACGCTTCTTTGACACAGAGTCGAGCAAACTCATAATGTTCAGCCTTCACATTGATCATCAATGTTTGACCTTTTTGAATATTAATCCCTGTTCGAACTGCGAGTTTTGCGTATTTTTCTAATAATGTCATTGTTCGTTCTCCTTTGAATAGCAGAGCATTGCGGCTCCGATAATTCCAGGTTCTTCGAGCATTGCTTCTTTAAACTCGACATCGCGCATATGCGGATGAACGAGATCTTTATAGTAAGAAATCATGCGATCCCAATAAAGATCACGAGCTTGCGTAACACCACCACCAAGAATAATAACGTGTGGATCTACCACATGCGATATTGCTTGGAGCATCATTGCGAAGTCATAACACATTTCATCAATAATTTGTGTAGCAATGGCATCCCCTTCTTCGAAAAGAATGAAGATGTCTCGAGCAGAAGTAATTTTTGGATCAATCAGCTTTTGAGCCTTTCGAACCATCGCGGAACCACTCGCTTCATTTTCAACAGCACCTGCATTAAGGGTGTTGACATCGCTTTGACGTACACGGTTTCGATCAATAACAATGTTACCAACCTCACCAGCATATCCCTTACGACCCGATACAACAGAACCGTTGACGACAAGAGCACCACCAATTCCAGTTGAATGCGTAAGATAATAAACAACTTTACGACCTTTACCAGCACCCACTAAAGCTTCAGCAAGACCAGCAACGTTCGCATCGTTGTCCATATAGATTGGGAAGTCAAATGTCTTCTTTAAATAGTCAATCACAGGATAACCCGTAAAACCGTTAAGGTTTGTCGATAATGTGACGCAGCCTTTTTCAGTATCTACAGGACCCGGTAAACCAATTCCCATACCTGAACATTCATCGAATTGTTCAAGTGACTTGGCCATATCAATGATATTATCAAGTACTACTTCTGGTTCTTGGTCCGAAAGTGAAGGACGTTTTAATTCTTCTAATATATCGCCGAACTCAGTGATAATCGCAACGCGAACGTTGGTACCACCGAGATCAACTCC
>JAAYNU010000256.1 GCA_012520695.1 Erysipelothrix sp. | reverse complement strand
AGAAGATGTTCTTTAGTATTTTATTGTTTCGAATCCAATCTGGTTTAGCGATGAAGTCATAAAGTGAAACTATTGCGCTAATGCACATAAGGATCATAATAATAAAGCGAAGCGGTGATTGATTAGCACGAATGAATTGTTTTAAGTAATAGAATAAAACGGTATCGACGGTACCGTTGAAATTGAAGGGGATCAATACGAGAAGGATTCCTAGGAGTGTTCCGCCGATAAATTTAATTATGTTTATTGCTTTTTTTGATTGTGTCATATTATTGTTCTCCTTTAAATGAGATTTGATTTGCGAGTTCTTTGAGCATTGCCTTCGAATTGTTTAAACTCTTTCTTTCGTTTTCATTCATCGGGATAGTGATGGTCTTAATATTACCTTTACGATTAATGATGCTGGGTAAACTGATGTAGATTTCATCATGAGATTCAACAAGACTTGAAACAGGAAGTATAAGGGATTCGTTGCGAACGATTGCGCGTGTGACTTCAGATATCGCGGTAGCGACACAGTAAGCGTTGGGGCCTTTCATTTCCCAAACATCGAATGCTGTTTTGCGAACTTCGTCTTCCAACTTCTTGAAGTAGTCTTCTTCTAATGTAATATTGTTTGATTGAGCAAACTCTTCTACTGATAAACCGGCGATGTGTGTTTTTGACCACAGTACTACTTGGGAGTCTCCGTGCTCACCTATAACGAATGTACTGATGTTATCTGGTGAAACGTTGAAGTCTCGCGATAGTAAGTATCGTAAGCGTGATGAGTCGAGCATTGTTCCTAGTCCGATAACGCGTTCTTTAGGTAGGCCAGAAACCTTGTAGGTAACATAAGTTAGTAAATCAACGGGATTACTTACGACCAGTAATATAGCATTAGGACTGTATTTTAGAATTTGGGGAACAATACTTTCGAGTATTTCAGTGTTTTTTTGTAGAGGGATGAGACGTGATTCACCTACTACTTCCGGTATACCGACAGTGATTACGACAACATCTGAATCGTAGCTGTCTGCATAGTCTCCCTTTTTAATTTGGATAGTTTGAGTTAGGGGTACGCCGTGCATAATATCGAGCGCTTCACCTGTGGCTTTTTTTTCATTGAGATCGACTAATACAATTTCATTAACCCATGGTTCTCTCGAGAGTGAGAAGGCACTTGCGGATCCAACGGCACCTGCACCAATAATCGTAATTTTAGACATATAATATATTTCCTCCTTATATCGGAACACTGTTCCGATATTCAATATAACATGATACAAATTCAAATTTATATGGAAAGGGATGTTTTCGCAGGCTATTATTACAATTTTGGTTAAAATTCGTGAATTATTTCACTGGTTGTGAAATAATGCTCAAATTGTATGAAATGTGATAGAATTATGACAAAGAGGTACGAGATGAACGAAAACATAAAAACTATAGAGAACGCTTTTGATATCATTAATCTCCTTCATGCAAACAAAAAAATGGGTGTGAGTGAAATAGCGCAAAAACTTGATTTGGCGAAGACGACATGCCATCGTATTTTAAAGACACTTACAAATTTGAATATTCTAATTCAAGATGATGAAGAAATCTACTACCTTGGATATGAGATGTATAAGTATGCGACAGGTCTTAATAAGGATATGTTGTTAATCAATTCTGCTCGTAATGCGATGATGCAATTTGCTAAAGATACTGGGGAAACAATCAACCTCGGAATTTTAATGGGCGACGAAGTTATCATTATCCATTCGGAAGAAGGGGAATTTTATGCGCTTCAGCCAATGCTGTCGCAAAGTAGTCCTTTGAACTGTTCTGGAATGGGTAAAGTATTTCTCAGTACGTTTTCTGAGGATAAGATTGAAGCGTATTTTTCGCGTAAGTTTGATGAGCGTACGATTAATACACTGACGAATATTGAATCGTATCAAGTTGAAAAGAAGCTATTTCTCGAAACACAATTAGCCTATGATAACGAAGAATACGAATATGGTTTGTCTTGTATTTCCACACCGCTCTATGATGAAAATAATCAAATCGTTGCTGCACTTAGTGTTTCGGGACCCACATCTCGCTTAAGAAACAAAGGTGTTGAACGATTAGAAGATGCTTTATTACGAACTTCGCGAATGATTACTGAATCATTTTAATATGACATACTAGGAGGCTCTATGAAACTATTCACTACACATCAGATGCAAGAGTTCAGTGATCTGGATTATTCGATATATAATTTTGTGATCGCGAATCCTGAGAAGATTGCTTATATGACGATTCGGGAATTGGCGGATGAGGCGCATGTGTCCACTGCGTCCATCACGCGTTTTTGTCAAAAGGTTGGCTGTGATGGCTACTCTGAGTTTAAAGTTAAGTTCAAGATCCAAAGTGAAGCAACGAAAAAGATGACATTTTCGAATGATCTCACGAGTGTTGAAGTATTCTTGAATCGAATGAGAGAAGCTTCGTATGAACTGGAGATTCACGAAGTTGCTCAGGTTCTTGCAGATGCGAAGTCATTGATTTTTGTGGGGACGGGTAATTCGGGGATTATGGCGGAGTATGCTTCGCGCTATTTTTCCTCAGTTGGTAAGTTTGCGCTTCATGTTATTAATCCGATGTTTCAGCTGTCCGTTGATAATCCAAAGGATACTGTGTTTGTCTTTTTGTCGATTGAAGGGGAATTGGGAACTCTCATTGATAATCTGACTAAATTAAAGGCATACAAATCGACGATTGTGTCGATTACGAATAGTAAGAAGAGCACTTTGGCTAAGATGTCGGACTATAACTTATCGTGCTATGTCCAAAGAGAGCATAATAAAAACACTTCTTTCCAGAATAAGGTCGATGTAACAACTCAGGTTCCGGTGATGCTTTTGCTTGAGACATTGGCTAAAGAAGTCCATGATATAAGAGTTAACAAGAAACAGGTGTAACATCCTGTTTCTTTTTTGTAACAAAAGACAAATGTGCGTGTTTCGTTTCTATACTGATGTAACATAACTTATCTTATGAGTTATCGGATATAATGAGAGTAGAAAAGCGAGGAAATTATATGTCGAAAAAAATTAAAATCGTTACTATTGGAGGCGGAAGTTCTTATACGCCAGAATTGATTGAAGGATTTATCAAAAGAAAAGATGTGCTGCCTATTAAAGAATTATGGCTTGTGGATATTGAGGCAGGTAAAGAAAAACTTGAAATCGTGGGTGCTATGGCACAACGTATGGTTAAGGCAGCAGGTTTGGACTGGGAAGTTCATTTAACACTGGATCGCAGAAAAGCGCTTAAGGATGCGGACTTTGTATCAACTCAGTTTAGAGTTGGTTTATTAGATGCTCGTATTAAAGATGAGAGAATTCCACTGTCTCATGGAGCTATGGGACAGGAAACAAATGGTGCGGGTGGTATGTTTAAAGCATTCCGTACAGTTCCTGTTATTTTAGATATTGTCGAGGATATGAAAGAGTTGTGTCCAGATGCATGGTTGGTAAACTTCACGAACCCAGCTGGAATGGTTACAGAAGCTGTTATGCGATATGGTAAGTGGGATAAAGTTGTGGGTCTTTGCAACGTGCCAATTATTTGCCGTAAGATTGCTGCTGGAGGGTTGGATGTTGATGAATCAGAACTTACATTTAAGTTTGCTGGTCTTAACCACTTCCACTGGCACCGTGTATGGGACAGAGCTGGAAAAGAACAAACTCAGTTCCTATTAGACGAGGTTT
>JAAYNU010000255.1 GCA_012520695.1 Erysipelothrix sp. | reverse complement strand
TACCGCAATCAGTTGTGGTCCATCACCTAGTCCGCGTTTCGCTGCTTCCATCATTTCAATTCCACCCGCAGCGTGTACGTTTGTCATATCAACACCAAGCTTCGCTAATCCTCGCATTGCACTTTCCACTGTATTGGGAATATCATGGAGTTTTAAATCCAAGAAGATTTTATGACCTAAACCTTTAATATATCGTACAATTTCAGGTCCTTCTTGGTAATAAAGTTCCATCCCAACCTTAACGAAAAGTTCTTCGTTTTCAAAATTAGATAAGAAATCAGTAACTTCCTGTTTGTTCGCAAAATCCAATGCAATGATAACTTTAGACATTTTCCTTGACCTCTCTTATTAATTGTTCAATCGATTCAATGTTTAACTCATCCATACGCGCTTCAAGACCATCAATGATTTTAATACAAGCATAAGGATCCACAAGGTTCGCAGTTCCAATCGCAACTGCACTTGCACCTGCCATGATCATTTCTAATGCTTCATCCACTGTAGTAACGCCTCCCATACCAATGATAGGAATGTTTACTGCACGTGATACTTCATAGATCATCTTGACTGCAATTGAGTGAATTCCAGGACCTGAAAGTCCTCCTGTAACGTTCGCAAGAACTGGCTTGCGCGTCCTCACATCAATTACCATTGCTGTAAACGTATTAATCATTGAGATACCATCAGCACCCGCTGCTTCTACTGCTTTCGCAATCGCAACGATGTCTGTAACGTTTGGACTCAACTTTACATAGATTGGAAGATCCGTAACTGCTTTACACTTACGCGTAAGTCTTGCCGCTACTTCAGGATCTGTACCAAAGGCAACTCCACCCTGTTTAACGTTAGGGCATGAAATATTGAGTTCGATTGCTGTAACGTTAGGTGCTTCCGCAATACGTGCACATACTGCTACATACTCATCTTCCGTTGAGCCCGCAACGTTCGCAATAATTGGAACATCAAATTTCGCTAAGAACGGATACTTCTCAGCCATGATGACATCAAGTCCTGGATTCTTTAATCCAATAGCATTCAACATTCCCGCATTTGTTTCCGCAACTCTTGGAGTGTTATTTCCCTCACGTGCATTGAGTGTTGCACTCTTTGCCATGATTGCCCCTAGACGATTGAGATCATAATACTTAGCGAACTCTTCACCAAATCCGAAACATCCGGATGCAGGCATAATTGGGTTACGTAACGCCAAGCCTGGTAAACTAACTTTTAAGCGATTCATAAATCGACCTCTCTTCTATGGAATACCGGTCCATCATGACAGACCCTTTTATCTTTTTTCTTCGTATCACATGCGTAACATGCACCAATACCACACGCCATTCTTTCTTCAAGAGAAAGATAAACGTGTTCATCTTCACTGAAACGAGACTGGACAAACATATTTAATGGCAATGGACCGCATGCAAAGACTGCACTGGGTTTAAGCTTGAGTGTATCAACACCCTTACCGACATGACCATGGACCCCTTGAGATCCATCATCTGTAGTAATCACGACATTTCCTAGTTCTCTAAACTGTGCTTCATAATAAACATCTTTAGCACTTGCGAACCCTAATACGAATGTGACTTCAATACCGTCTTTTACGAGACGCTTTCCTAGTTCATATAAAGGAGCAACACCAATACCACCACCAATGACGAGAGCAGTATCATTCTCTTTTAGAAATTCATAATGGAATCCATTACCTAAAGGACCCAGTACATCCAGTTGATCCCCAACTTCATACTCGCTCATTTCTTCAGTACCTTTACCGACTACCTTATAAAGTAGTGTGCACGTTTCCTCATCAATGGATGCGATAGAGATTGGTCTTCTTAGTAATAAGTTAGGATTCTTCATCTTCAGATGTAGGAACTGTCCTGCTTGAAGCATATCCTTCACTTGATCACCACTCAAAATCATTTCAAATGTTTTGTAAGCAACTTCAATGTTTGATTCTACTCTCATTAGGCTTCTTTCCTCCATACTATCTCTCCATTCACTAAACATAAGTCACACATTCCGTAAACTTTCTCCCCATTAAACATCGTATTATCTGACTTCGATAAATACTCACTTTGATCAATTGCTTCCTCAAGTTCTAAATCAAAGACCACAAGATCCGCAACACTACCCAATTCTAAGGAAGACCCCGGTAGATTGAAGAGTTCAGCTGGAGCACTGCTCATATACTTCACTGTTTCTTCTAGAGTGAAGATTCCAGTCCTCACAAAGTGTGTATAGATCAGTGCGAATGATGTTTCAATTCCAACGATACCAAACGGCGTTCCCATAAAGCCACCTGCTTTATCTTCTTTAGTATGCGGTGCGTGGTCGGTTGCGATGATTTCGATTGTTCCATCGAGTACACCTTCAATTAATGCTTCTCTGTCTTCTTTTGATCGAAGCGGTGGATTCATTTTGAATTTGGAATCATTCTCTGTGATATCATCCTCACATAGGATTAAATGATGCGGCGCTACTTCAGCAGTCACATTGACTCCCATTGATTTACCCCAACGAATTGCGGAAACACTTTCCTTAGAACTGACATGGCAGACATGATAGTGAACACCCGTCTCTTTCGCGAGTAAGATATCACGCGCAATTTGTGAACTCTCAGCGATTCCCATAATACCCGGAAGACCCAGTTCTTTATTCTTACGTCCTTCGTGCATAACGCCACCGAAGAGTAATGAATCATCTTCTGTATGCGCAACGATTGGTTTATTTAGGCGTGCTGCTTCCTTCATTGCGAGATACATAGTACCGGCTGTTTGTACTCCTACGCCATCATTCGTGTAGGCAAAAGCATTGATTGCTTCCATATCAACGAGTTCATCACTTCTTAGTCCCATCGTGATTGGAGCGTATTGATAGGTATTAACCACTGCATCGCGATTGATGATACCAACAATATCATCATAAATCACTTTCGTATCAGGAACAGGATTCGTATTAGGCATCGCACAGATTGTAGTAACTCCACCGCGCGCTGCGGCCATTGATCCTGTTTTAATTGTTTCTTTATCCGTGAATCCTGGTTCTCTGAGGTGTAAGTGAACATCCACTAGACCTGGAGTCAGTAATTTACCCTGAAGATCGATTGTTTGATCAGCATCACTCAGCGTTCCGATTTCTGTGATAATTCCGTTCTCAATCCCAATTGAGATTAATTCCAGTTCATTTCCCTTAGTAACTCTTTTTCCATTAATTAAGTTTAGCTTCATTATACTCTCCCTTCGAGAACCCATTCAAGGATGGCCATTCTCATGTAAACACCATTACTCATTTGACTCACAATGCGTGATTGTTTCGCTTCCACAAGCTGTGATGCAAGTTCTACATCCCGATTAACAGGAGCAGGGTGCATAATTATCGCACTCTTCTTCATCATGTCACCGCGTTCAATCGTTAGACCGTATTCATCATGGTACTGTTGAGCTTTAAAGACCTCATCAGGATTATGTCGTTCCAATTGAACCCGAAGCATCATCACGACATCACACACTAATACAGCTTCATCTAAAGTCATGTACGTTCCAAAACGCTCATATTCTTTCTTAAAGTATTCTCGTGGTCCACAGAAGATAACATCTGCTCCCAATTGATTAAGTAATGTCATATTAGACATCGCAACTCTTGAGTGAGAAATATCTCCGACAATCGCAATCTTTAATCCGATGAATGTTTTGAACTCTTCGTAAATTGTCATAACGTCAAGAAGTGATTGGGATGGATGTTGTCCACTACCACTACCCCCATTCACAATGGATATTTCTAAGTTTACGAGCTGATCCATATAGTTATTGTCAGGATGACGAATAACCGCGATATCAACACCCAATGCTTGCATGGTCAGAACCGAGTCATAAAGACTTTCACCCTTTTTAACTGAACTGGTCGTTACATCAAAGTTAACTGCATGCATGCCCATTTTAAATTCAGCCATTTCAAAACTATGCTTTGTGCGCGTTGAGTTCTCAAAGAACATATTCACAACACTGATATCACTTCGATACTCTCGTTTCTTTTCCTTATATTCAAGGGCCCGATTCACCAACTCTTGAACTTCATCATTTGAAAACTGCTCGACACTTAGAAAATTTCTCATACATTCTCTCTCCTCATAAAAAAACACCTGGCCTAGGCGACCAAGTGTAACTACCTTTAAAAGGTGGTTTCGCTTTTGGTCTCTCCGGATCCAATTAAAGTGAAATCACTACTAATTATTCAATTATAACGCTGTCTTCCTCATCAACCTCAACAACATGAACACTCACGCGCTCACTCTTAGATGTTGGGATGTTTTTACCAATATAGTCAGGACGAATTGGCAACTCTCTATGTCCACGGTCAACCAAAACAGCTAAAGATATTTCTGCTGGACGCCCCATATCAACGACCGCATCCATTGCAGCACGAATCGACCGACCTGTGAATAAGACATCATCCACCAATACAACATTCTTAGCACTGAGATCTGGATGATTCTCAGGTAAGACAGGAGCCATTGAAGCATCGTCTCGATAAGCTTTAATATTCAATGATAAAACCTCAACGTCACCTTCGATGCTCGCAATCTTCTTTGCGATGCGCTCTGCAATATAAACACCACGCGTCTCAATACCAACCAACACAACATTTTCAATACCATTGTTACGTTCAATAATTTCATATGACAAGCGAGTCAGTGCTCGCATCATTTCCATCTCATTCATGATTACTTTAGCCATCGTGTCCTCCTCCATATAAAAGCCCCTTTTATCCTACGAGAAAAGGGGCTTACTGAAAAGCAGACACCTTAATGATCTCACAGGAACATGTTAAAGGAACTTCTTATTAATTCAAGTATACGCTTAATAAAAGGTGATGTCAACGCGATTATTGGTTCAAAAATGGAAATCAATGCCAATTACCGATTCATCAATTTTTGGGGTAAACAATCTTATATAGAGTAATCTAATAGCACTCGTAAGATTTCACCATACTTATATTATTATGTTTCTCATCAATAAAGATTTAAATAAGAAAAAGGTCGCTGTTCCCTAATGGAAACAACGACCTTTGGAAAAGCTAATTAAAGTTCGATTTCAAATACGTAATCTTCGAAGTCTACATTCCAGTCATCACTATAAGGTGCATCCTGAATGATTGCATTGTATCAAAATCGATTGGTACGAATGAAATAATTCCTTCTGTTGAAGTTTTAGGGTTCAACTCAGAAGCAATTTCAGGCTACTCAGCACGATAGTTTGAGGACTCTGCATAGTTCTTACCACCAGCAACGATTGTTGCTCGGTAAGATGACATATGAATTTTATTTTCATTATCATTTTTAACAGTTAGGAACAAACGAGTGTCATGTTCAGATACTTCAACTTTATCAATAGTAACTGAGTGACCATTTTGTGCTTGTGATTTATTAATTTCAATTGTTTTGATTGCTCGTCCGATTGTATCAATATAATCACCCGACTCAACATCGTTTATTTCAACTAGAGCAGTTGATCCTTTAGGACCCAGAACCTTAGTTTCTTCAAGTGCACCGATGATCACACCTGTTCCATATAAGAAATCACTCATACTTACATTTTTACTCATTTCACGAGGTACTCTTATGACAAGTTCATCACTGAACTTCTCAATGTTTTGCAGTACTTCATAATAAGTATAATTTTCATCTTCATATAGGTCCATTGAAACTCTACCAGTATATTCGATTGATTTACCCTTATTGTTTAATGCATCCACTAGCGCTTCCTTCGTCTCCTCTTTCGATAGAATTGCTGCTTCATCAAATTCATATGATGCACCCTTTGATGAACATCCCGCAATAATTAATGCGAGTAAAACTAGTGTTATAATTTGTTCATTTTCTTCTCCCTTTAAATATAAATCAATTATATAGGAGAAAATCATTTATTCAAATCATGTTTAAACGCACTTAAACACGGTTTATTTACAAACAAGGTAGTTGAGACCATACACATTTTTAAGTATCATCAAGAAAGCCTTTACTCATCGTCCATAGCTAAATTCTATAATACCCACACAAATCGTGACTATTCTTACATTCATATATCATTATAGATTAAATCAATACCTCTCCATTTAATAGTATACGACAGCTCAACCATTTAAAACTAATAAGGAACGTTTCACTCAAGAGAGACCGCCAATATAGACTAACTTTACCTATTAATTCCACCAATATATTCTTCGATTTCCAGACACAATAATTATGAATCACAGGTTAAGGGTTCTTAATTAAGAACGACTTTCACAGACAAAGATTCTATACTGCTGTTTCGAAACAACGATTCAATTATTGATCACAATAATATATCCCATAATCACGAGCAAATAGGACAAAAATGACCTATAATAAATACACAGGAGGCAACGCTATGAAACTATATATAAAACAAAAAGTATTTTCAATTGGTGAATCATTCGAAGTAAGAAATGAATTTAATGAAATTGTTTATTACGTCCGAGGAAGTTTCTTCAGAATTCCAAAGAAATTTGAGATCTACGATACCAATCAAAACGAGATCGCAACCGTCGAATCACAACTCTTTAGACTGATGTCCCATTACAGTATTAAGACACCAACCGATAGCCTCACACTAAAAGAACACTTCACATTCTTTAAACGAAAATTTGAATTAACAGGAACCAGCTGGCTATTACAAGGAGACTTCATGTCCCATAACTACCAAGTTATTCAGGGACAACGCCCAATCATGTTACTCTCGAAACATTGGTTTACTTGGGGAGATAGTTACGAATTAGATATTGAAGACGACAAGGATGCACTCCTATGCCTTTGTATTGTGATTGCGGTCGATGCTGTTCTTGCGAAAAGTAGCGCAGGTGCTGCATCATCATCTTCATCAAGTTAACAAGGAGAACACTACATGAATCAAATCGACAAAATTAATAAGGACCTTGAACCCATTCGCCTCAAAGCAAAACGAAATTCCACGATACTCATCAGCTTGTTTGTAATAGATGTCCTACTGATGTTAAGTGCTATCCCTACAGGACTCGGCACGTTAGGATTCATTATCCCGATGTTCATTGTCACAGTTATTGCGGCATTCGCTTTAAGAGGACCCGAGAAAGAATATAAATCCAAAGCAAAGTATGCTTTATCAGACTATTTGTTCAAACCAGAATTTGAGAACTATACATTTGATCCAAATGGCCAATTCGATTCTCATCTATCGAGAGAACTCTCACTCCATCCTTTAGGAGATAGTTTTACTTCAAACGATCTTATCACTGGAACACTCCAAGGCATCAACTTCATACGTGCAGATGTCACAACCACAACGACCACCACAGACAGTAAAGGAAACAGCACTACAGTCACAAACTTCAGAGGACAAGTATTTGCTTTCGATTTCTTTAAGAATACAAATTCATACGTGAAAATATCGGACAATCGATCCGGCATGGGCGGTGTACGACGAAAACTAAGCGCTAAGAAGATTACTTTTGAGGATAGTGAGTTCAACTCCACATTCAAAATCCATTCCAACAGTGACCATGAAGCATTCTATGTATTCACACCTCAATTCATGAGACGACTTATGGACTTTCATAAACAAATACAATACCCCATGAATCTCATCATCCATAATTCCACACTCTACCTCAGCGTGTACTCCAATCGAGATTCATTCGAACCAAAAATAAGAAAACCGATGGATGAAATATTCATCGCCAGTGTCAAACAAGATATTAATATTATTCATACAATCGTTGAAGAACTCGACTTAAAAAACACCCTATTCAAATAAACAAGGAGAACACATATGTACTATTTACTATTAATTCCAGTATTCATTATTATCTATATTATCATTTCATTTAATGGCTTTAAGAGCCGATACATTAAAACAGACGAATCCTACTCAGGAATCGACGTCGCACTTTCAAAACGATACAACCTGATTACCAATCTCGTCGAAACAGTTAAAGGATACGCAAAGCACGAAAAAGATACACTCGAACTTGTCACTAATTTACGCACCATGAATAAAGACAACCTCGAAGAATACAACGAGACCCTCGATAAATCCATGAATCAAATCATCATGTTGGTGGAAAGTTACCCAGAAATCAAAGCAGATACAAACTTCCTCCACCTACAAAAATCACTGAACGATGTCGAGGAACACCTCCAAGCAGCACGACGCCTCCACAACCGCAACGTCGCGGACTACAATACCTACATCCAAATGTCCCCACGAAACCTAATCCCCACCATCAAAGAAGCAAAGACAAAACCATACTTCGAAGCCAATAAGGAAGAACGAGATAACGTTCAAATAACCTTATAATGACAGAAACTGAACAAAAAATTGAAGCACTCCGCCTTCATACTGCATCTCAAGAGAAAAAGAATCTTATTACGATTGCGCTCATCGTGATTGCCTTCTTAATCCCCCTTGGATTTCTTTCATTTCTGAAAGTCATCGCAATCGGTTATCTCATATACCTTTCAGTTCAAATATATAAATCAAGGAAGCATTATGCCAATGGTGTTAAGAAAATAATTTCAGAAGATGTATTCTCTAAAGTGTTTGATAGACATGTATTCAAACCAGAAGGAGAGTATAATACAAAAACCCTCAGAGATCTCGACATCATCACAGTCGGAACTGCAACCAGCAGTAATGACATACTGGAAGGCACTTTCCACGGTATTGATTTTAAACGAGCTGACGTTACTTCAACTACTACAGTCTCCACAGGGAAATCAACTGTGACAATCACCAATTTTAGAGGGCAAATCTATGAGTTCGACTTCTTCAAAAATTCGAAGTCCTACATTAGAATTAGAACGAAACAGTTTCTTGGAATGGGAAAAGGACGAAAAACTGAATCATCCAGATACATCACATTCGATGACCAAGAATTTAACGATCAATTCCACTGCTTTTCAAATAACGACCATGAAGCGTTCTATATCTTCACACCACACTTTATGAATAAGATTAAAGAATTAAGAAATAAGGTAGATGGTGAATTCACACTCGTTATCTATAACTCCAGACTCTATATTTCAATCTTCAATAACACAGACTCCTTTGAACCCAAAGTAAGTGAGACAAGTAATCGTAGCTATCTCTACTCAGTCAAAAGAGACATCAATATCATCTCCACCATCATTGATGACCTCGACCTAAAGAACACATTATTCAAATAAAACGGTATTCCTGAGTAAGAACTCAAGAATACCGTTTTATTTAACTTTGATTACGATTCAAATACAAATTGATTCTCATACAACATTGCATAATGACCCTTCGCATTCAATAACTCTTGATGCGTACCCTCTTCAAGAATTTCACCTTGTTGAAGAACGATGATCTTATCAGCTTCCAGAATAGTCTTAAGTCTGTGAGCAATCACGAAACTTGTGCGACCCTTCGTAATTTCATCCATTGCACCTTGAATCTGGTGTTCAGTAACTGTATCGACATTACTTGTCGCTTCATCAAGAATCAGAAGATCTGGATTCACGAGCATTGTACGAGCAATACTGATCAACTGTTTCTGACCAACACTCATTTTCGCATTGCCTTCACTTACCTCAGTATCATAACCATCTTCAAGCGACATAACGAAGTCATGAATATGAGCGCGCTTCGCAGCATCTTCCACTTCTTCTTGATTTGCATCACGTCGACCGTATGCGATGTTGTCTCTAATAGTACCCGTGAATAGAATTGAATCTTGAAGTACAATACCAACATTCTTACGAAGTGACTTCAGAGATATATCTCTAATGTCACGACCATCAAATCGAATCATACCATCATGAACATCATAGAAACGATTCAACAAGTTCATGACTGTTGTCTTACCAGAACCTGTATGTCCTACAAGCGCAACCATGGCACCCTTTTCAACCGTGATATCAATGTTCTTAAGAACGTTATGTCCCTCATCGTATGCGAAGCTCACGTTGTCTAAGACAACATCACCCGCAATACCATCGATATCCACTACCGTAGTGCGATCAAGTTCATCTTCTTCATTCAGAACTTCAAGAATACGACTCGCTCCTGTGAACGCCAATTGCATTTGGGTATATTGAGCAGCGATTTGCGACAGTGGTTGGTAAATCATACGAACATATTGAGTATAAAGGAATAGAGTTCCCGCAGCTTGCGCTAAAGGAAGACGCCCCGTGCTTGTCATCCAAACACCATAGAAGATCACAATTCCAGTAGTCAACATTTGTAGTCCTTGAAGAACAGGTGCTAAAAGGTTTGAATACAATTGACCTTTGAACGTTGCTTCATAGAGTTCATCATTATAAACCTTAAATTCATCTTTTACTAAATCTTGGATTCCAGTTGAAATGATTAGTTTTTGACCTGAGAAATGTTCATCCCCAAATCCGTTCAATGCACCCAAACGTTTTTGTTGTTTCGTTACATACTTTTGAGATTGCTTAATAATGTAGTAAGCTACAAGAATTACGATTGGAGATGTTGATAGTGCAACAAGTGACAATTCAACGTCATATTGAAACATCATGAAGAACGTAATACCAAGCATGACAATGTTCGTCATAATTTGATGAATGGATTGATTCAATGTATTCGAGATGTTATCTAGGTCCGATGTAAATCGCGCAAGAATATCACCATCATTGGATTGATCAAAGAAACGGATTGGCAATCCTTCAATTTTCTTGAACAGATCCGTTCTCATGGATTCCGTAACATCACCCGATACTTTAGACATAAGTAAGTTTTGAATCGCACCAAAGATATAGGATATCAAACCAAAGATCGCAATAATCATTACCGCTTGATTGAATAAACCTTTGTCAGCACTACCCGCGATATATAGAGCAAGATAGTTAATTGCATCTGCAATATACTCAGGCATCTTAACAACTACAAACATACTGATGAAACAACCAGCAAGAACCACGAAAAGTTGGAGTTTATAATCCTTCAAATAACGATAGAAATATTTAATTGAGTTCATAGTCAAATTCCGCCTTTCCCTTTTGCGTTTCAAAAATCTCTACATACGTAGGAGATGACACAAGCAGTTCCTTATGAGTGCCACTTGCAACAAGTTTACCTTTATCAAGCACAAGAATTTTATCTGCTTGAACGATTGAAGAAATCTTTTGAGATACAATAACTTTCGTTGTATCCACTAAATCATTAATAAGAGCTTCCTTAACAAGCTTCTCTGAATGAGCATCCAAAGCCGAAGTACTATCATCTAGAATAAGAACCTTTGGATTCCCAACCAAGCCACGAGCAATCGAAATACGTTGCTTTTGACCACCTGAGAAGTTAGCACCACGTTGATACACTTCCGCATCAAAACCACCTTCTTCTTCAAGAATGAACTTCTCTGCTTGAGCAATCTTCGCAGCCCATGACATCTCTTCATAACTTGCATCTCGTTTACCATGACGAATGTTATCGGCAATAGTTCCTGAGAATAATGTTGGACGCTGTAATACAATCGAAACATTCTTACGAAGTTCCTCATTAGATAAATCCTTCAAATCAGTATCATCAATTAAGATGCGACCCTCACTCGGATCAAAGATACGCGCAATAAGCTGAGCTAAAGTAGATTTACCTGAACCCGTTGCACCTACGACACCAATTGTTTCATTTTGATTAATACTGAAGGAGACATTACGAAGTGTTTCCTCTTCATCGCCATCATACACAAACGAAACATTTTCAAACTCAATGTTACCTGAGTTTAGGACGATATCATTATTTTCAAATGTCATATCAGGTTCTGTATCCAGTACCTCTTTAATACGCGCAATTGAAACAAAAGCACGAGATGAGAAACTCACCATCATACCACCAATCATCAATGACATCATAACCATCACTAAGTAACTCGTAAATGAAACAGACGCCCCAATAATGGAAGGATCCGTTTCCGCAAGACCACCTACTAAGAGAAGCGCTAAGGCGTTACCACCATCCATAATAAAGAAGAAAGAAGGAATGAGTAAACCAAAGATATAACCAACTGAGATCGTCTCCTTCGTTAACATCTGACTTTCGTTAGTAAATTTCTCAATTTCAGACTCTTCCTGGACAAAGGATTTCACAACCCTCATACCCATGAAGTTCTCTTTCGCAATCGCATTGATGCGCTCTAAGTACATTTGAATCTTACCGAACTTAGGACCCATCATTCCGAATGACACCATAACTGCAGCGAACACAAGAATTACCACAAGAACAACAATCCACCAAAGTTGAGGAATCGTAGTCATCGCAAGAATCAAACTCCCTACAAACATAATTGGAATTCGCGTCAATGTTTGAAGCAAAATCATAATTAAGTTTTGTGCTTGAGCAGAGTCATTCGTCAGTCGAACCACAAGATTCGAAGCAGAAAACTTCTCAATATTACTATAAGAAAACTCATTAACCTTATCAAAGAGCTCCAAACGAATATCAGAACCCGTTCTCTGAGCGATACGAGCCGCTAGAATTGTATTCAAGATACCACTCACAAGCCCCACTAAAGCAATACCGACAAGAATCAGACCATAGGTCGTGATATTATCAATATCACCACGCGCAACCGCATCAATAATCGAACCCATAATGCTGGGCTGAATCAACATTGCAGCAACAGAAACCCCAACTAAAAGAAATGACAGCATAAAAGACAGCTTGTTCTTCCGCACATATTTCCATAAAAATTTCATATACATTACTCCCTATTCTAACGAAATAAATACTGAGCCGTCAGTGATGACGAACTCTTCAAGCCCTTAGGCTCACCTGAATACAGGATCGTACCCCCGCGATGACCCGCCTCAGGACCCAAATCAATAATCCAGTCAGCTTGACGCATGACCTCTATGTTATGTTCAATGATAATGACAGTACTGCCCTTATCAACCAAAGCATCCACAATCTTCATAAACGTTTCTATATCAGACATATGAAGACCCGTAGTAGGCTCATCAAGAATATAAACATGACCCGACTTATGAAGCTCGGAAGCCAGTTTAACCCTTTGACACTCACCACCCGATAATGTATCAAGCGGTTGACCTAAACTAAGATACGACAATCCCACATCATCCAAAGACTTCAACGTCTTCTGAACTGCTTTATCAGTAAAGAACGATAAACCCTCTTCAACTGATAACTCAAGAATATCAAGAATCGTTTTATCCTGATACTTCATCTCAAGAACTTCTGGAATATAGCGATTCCCATCACAAACAGGACACACCAATTCCACACCCTCAAGATACGCAAGATCAGTAACCACAACACCTTGACCCTTACACTCAGGACAACCGCCCTTTGAATTAAAACTAAACAATGCTTTATCAACACCGTTTTCCTTCGCAAAGATCGTTCTTACACGATCAAAGATTCCTGTATATGTTAACATATTCGACCTGCGAGTAGCATGCAATGACTTTTGATCCACCACAATCGCATCAGGAAAGTGATTCAAAAACTCAGTATGAATTAAAGAACTCTTACCAGACCCCGCAACACCCGACACAACACTTACTACTCCCTGAGGAATATCCACATCAACGGATCTTAAATTATTTGTATTACAATCTCTTAGTTCGAAGTAACCCGATGGTTTACGAACACTATCTTTCAATGGAGGTAAGTTTGTTAGATGCGAACCCGTTAGAGTATCCGAGGCAAACAAGCCCTTCACATCACCTTCATAGGTAATCTCACCACCATAACGACCAGCACCCGGTCCAATATCAACGATATGGTCTGCTTCCACAATCACATCACGATCGTGCTCCACAACCAATACTGTATTTCCTAAGTCTCGTAGATGACACAACATGCCATTAAGGTTCGCGACATCACGCGGATGAAGACCCACACTCGGTTCATCAAAGATATATAATAGACCACTCAAAGCACTCGATAAGTGTTTCATCATTTTAACGCGCTGTGATTCACCACCCGATAGCGTTGAAGTTTCACGATTAAGAGTTAGGTAATCAAGACTCATACCAATTAAATGATCCACACGTTTTACTGCTTCATCAACTAAAGGCGATACGCGCTCATCCGTAATACTCAATAAAAATGATTTAAGTTCATTCAACTCCAACTCACCACAATCAAAGATGTTTAATCCATTGACCTTCGTAGAAAGCTTGAGTTCATTGAATCGTTTACCATGACACAAACTACAATCAGAGAAATGAGTATACTCCTTCACTTGATCTTGTGTCTTTTTAGAGTGAGCAGATAAATCACGCGTCACATACTGACGAGAAAATTTATTCACAACACCCTCAAAATCAATGTTTGATTCCTTCTTATTTAATACTTTAACTTTAATCTTTTCTCTCTCACCATAAAGAAGCTTGTGAAGTGTTTCTTCATCATAATCCTTAAGTTTAAGATCCATATCAAAGAAGCCACTGGATTCATAGATCTGCCAGTACCAACCATCCACTGCGTAGGCAGGGAATAGAAGTGCTCCTTCTTTTAATGATTTATCCATATCAATGAGCTTATCAAGGATGGGAACTATTTTCTTCCCAATACCATCACACTCAGGGCACATACCCGCTGGATCATTAAATGAGAAGGTATGCGCAAGCCCTGTTTCAGGCATACCAATTCTTGAGAAGATCGGACGTAAAAAAGACTGAATATCAGTCATGGTTCCCAGAGTGGAACGCGAATTCCCACCGATTTGTTTTTGATCCACCACAATGGCCGGACTCAAATTCTTTATCGCTATGAAATCAGCCTTCGTATACTTCGGAAGGAACGTTTGAATGAATGTTGAATATGTTTGATTTAATTGACGCGTTGCTTCGCTGGCAATAGTGTCAAAAACGATCGAGCTTTTGCCCGATCCTGAAACACCTGTGAACACTGTAATTTTGTTTTTTTAAAATCTCCAAATCAAGATTCTTTAGATTGTTTTGCTTCATACCCATGATACGAATAGTTTCCATCATAAAAACCTCCTACTTGCCCTTAAGTAAGTCGTGCGCATCGAATTGAACATCAATTGGATACTCCAAACCACGATCCTTAAAACGTTGCACAATTATACCATAGATTTGATCGTTTAAATATTGAATTGATTGATCACTCACAACGTCAAATAAAAGCTTCCCATCTTGGAAACGAACATCATGAAAACTAAGATTTGGATTCATTTCCCCCAGTGAGTACTTAATTATACGAACAGCCTCTTTGATTTCAGGACTCTCAATGTCCATAGGATCCAAATGCACATCCAAAATGATGCCCGTCGCATCATACACATCCTCCTCAATACTATGAATAATCGTATGCGCATCAGTAAGACTCAAGCGCTCATCAACCTCAACGTGCACTACCGCATAACGATGTTTTTTCCCATAGGTATGAATCATAAGATCATGAAACCCTTCTATACTTTCAGTATTCTTCAGCACCAATACAATACTATCAATGACAGACTCATCGGGTCTTTCCCCAAGGAGTTCAGAAATAAATCCGCGCAACATTCCGAACGCTGAAACGATGATAATTGCTGCAACGGCCAAACCGACATAGCCATCAATTTTAATATTAAAGAAATAGTTCACCAATACCCCAATTAAAATACCACTGGTAATTAAGACATCATTACGACTGTCCGCCGCATTCGCCCATAAAACATCCGAGTCCATGCTACGCGCTTTATGGCGATAGTAAAAGAACATCCATCCCTTTAATAGAATTGAGAACACAAGCGCTATAAACAATGTATTACTCATTTCAACACCACTGCCCAAACGAATGGACTCAATACTGTTTGAAATAATTTCAAACGATAGAATCATCATGATGAATGAAATTAAGAACCCACTGATATACTCAAAACGTTCATGACCATAAGGATGTTCTCTGTCCGCAGGCTTGTTGGATAAATAATACCCTACAAACGTTAATACAGAAGAAACACTGTCCGATAAGTTATTTATCGCATCCGCAATAATAGACACAGACCCCGATAAAACCCCAATGGTTAGTTTTAAAAGAAAAAGAACCGTGTTACAGACGATTCCCACGATTCCTGATTTCATACCTTCAATATTACGATCCATTAAAAATTATCTCCTACGAAGCTCACCGTTACGCCGCTTCCATCTTCCAGAAAAAACCCATAATCACTTTCCTCATATGAATAGACAGACTGATTCTTTACAGCTTCTTTAATTGCATCGAGATTATCAACGATCATTTCAAAGTTAATAAGACTCCCACCTTCTCGAGATGTTTTTCGATTCCAAGCATTAATTCCTAAATGGTGATGATACCCATTCTTAGAAACAAACATTGCACGAGGAACACTTGTCTTAAGATCCATACCCAAGAATTCAATATAGAAGTCTTTCGCAGCTTCCACATCAACTACCTGTAAGTGCACATGACCCATTGTTGTCCCAATTGGCATACCCATCCACGGCTCACCGTTATAGTTCGCTACTAAACGATCCACATCAACCGCATCCGTTACAGCCTTCAATGATTTATCTTCTAAGAAAGGCCAATCTTTTTTCGGACGATCCGCATAGATTTCGATACCGTTACCTTCTGGATCATCTAAATAGAATGCCACTGAGAATGCGTGATCCCCAGCACCCACTTCAACCCCTAATCCAGATACATGGAATAGAAACGCTGTAAGGTCCTGCTCACTTGGCAATAAAAACGCCATGTGGAATAGACTTGAATGAGATAATTCACGATTATTATCTTCGTATAGATTCACAAGAACCGTTCCATTCACACCTAACTCTGCGAATGTTTCACTTGATCTAATCAAACTCAATCCTAAAACATCACGATAAAAAGGAACCGTATTTTCAAGACTTGTTACTTCCAAACTCACTGCACCTAAACGCATTTTATTATTTAATAAGCTCACAATGATACCTCCTGTTGGCACGAGACGCACAGACCATACAACTCAAGTTGATGATCATTAATAATATAACCACTTTTCTCCGCAATCTGATTTTCATAATCATGAAGCGGACATCCCGAAATAACTGAGATGGTCTCACAACGACTACAAATCAAAAGATGACGGTGTTGTTTGTGCACATATCCGTACACCGTTAATGATGGATCCAATAATACTGTTCTCGTCACAATCTTTTTAGTTTCAAATAAATCCAAGATGCGATAAAGCGTTGACTGATCCATAAATCCTTCGCCAATCATATCCTTGATTTGATTAAGAGACAAAGGAACTTCTGAATTCTTAAAAATATCTAGGACTTGTTGGCGCTGCACAGTAACTCTGATGTTCGCAGCTTTTAATTCATTCATAACGATACCTCCTCTTTATAATCAATTCTAGAACCCTGTGACTCAATTACGATTGTGCCACTGGTGAAATCATTAAGATCATCCAAAATCGTTTCAGACAATACCTCAACTGTATACTTAGCCAAAGCATCATATTCACGATCAACAATGACCCCACTACTCGTTAAGTGTGTTTCAACTTCATTCGTAAACTCATAAGGAAACGTCAGTGTATAAGTATATACCGTACTGGGCACCATAATCGTCGCGGCTTCCAGGGCAAGCGATACACTTGATCCGTAAGCACGAATCAAACCACCAACACCCAAGAGAACACCACCATAGTAACGAACAACGACCGCAATCACAAAATCAAGGTCATTACCCCTTAACACCTGTAACATCGGAAGACCCGCACTCGAGGCTGGTTCACCATCATCATTCGATCGTTCAATATCACCACATACATATGCAGAACAGTGATGCGTTGCTTTAGGATGGAGCCTTTTGATTTCTCTTAAGTACTCCTTCGCTTCATCTTCTGTTTTTACAGGCGCAAGATACGACAGGAATTTTGATTTATTGATTTCATGTTCGATTAGGACTGCTTCTTTAATTGTTTTCTTCATAGTATCTATTATAGCCTATTTCACCCTATCAATAAAGTAGTTCACCCATGCTATACTTATACCAACAAGGAGGTAATGACCATGGGTTTATTACTTTATTTAATCACACTCCACTAAACATAAATAATACAAAGGAGAGAAACATGAACTACATTGAAACGAATACCCTTAATATAGAAGAACTAACAGATCTCTATAACTCCGTAGGGTGGAGTAGCTATACCAATGATCCAAAAGTAATGGCATCAATCATTCCTAATTCACTATGGACACTTGCGGCATACGACAAAGAAAAACTTGTCGGACTCATACGTATTATAGGCGACGGTGTATCAATCATCTACATCCAAGATCTCTTGGTTAATCCAAGTCATCAAAGACAAGG
>JAAYNU010000254.1 GCA_012520695.1 Erysipelothrix sp. | reverse complement strand
TTCCTTCCACGAAAACAATGGCAGGAAGCGATGAAGTTGGTACTGGAGATTACTTTGGACCGGTTGTCGTTTGTGCAGCTATTCTTCGAGAAGAAGATTATCAATACCTTCCCCTTGAAACAATTCGTGATACGAAGCAACTCAGTGATGATGTCATCCGCTCAATCGCTCCAACACTCCGCAAGCACCTCGACTACAGTCTTTTAATCCTTGATAATAAAAAATATAACACTGTGCATCGCACAAATAATATGAATGCGATTAAAGCCAAGCTTCACAATCAAGCATTCGTAAATCTTCGTAAGAAGTACACCATACCTGACTTATGTATCATTGATCAATTCCTTGCAGCACCTGGGTACTATAAGCACTTAGCTCAAGAACCCGAAGTCTTTAGAGGCTTAACTTTTGAGACAAAGGCAGAGAATAAATTCTTAGCCGTAGCATGTTCCGCCATCATTGCACGCGATGCATTTCTTGATGTGTTTGATAAAATGGCGGATCATTACGGTATGACATTTCCCAAAGGAGCTGGAACGAAGGTTGATGCTTTCGCACTCGAATTCGTTGATGCCTTTGGATCTGAAGCTCTTTACGAAGTCGCAAAGGTTCACTTCGTGAATACCGAACGAATTATTGGCCGTGCTCTAGAGTAAGCGATACAGGGTTATCGAGTTTTCTAAAACTCACGCCCGCTGCTTCAAGAATTTTACGAGATACGAAATCACCCTCAGTTTCAGAATATTTGTCATCCTCATACACCACTTCTGTGATGCCTGCTTGAGCAATCGCCTTCGCACACTCATTGCATGGAAACAAGGAAACAAAGAGACTGCAGCCCCTGAGTGACTGAGTAGCGTTTAAAATCGCATTCAATTCCGCATGGACCACATAAGCGTATTTCGTATCAACGAATTCACCCTCTCGCGACCAAGCGAACGTATCATCACTTAAACCAATCGGTAAACCATTGTAGCCAATACCTACAATTTTTTTATGTTCATTCACAATAACTGCTCCCACTTGAGTGGATGGATCCTTAGAGCGAAGCGCAGATAAATGCGCCAGTCCCATAAAATAAGCATCCCATGAAATAGCATCTGTTCGTTTTCCCATATAAGCCTCCTAGAAAAATAATCTTACAATGCGTTTTGCATACCAATCAAAACCAAAGTGCTTCCACGTCTGTGCATAAAGCGCGAGTGATTGAAGATTGGGATCGCTGTATTGATTCATTACCATTAATATTACGAGAAATGCACTGAATATAATCAACATAAACTGAGCACCCTTTCGGATGTCTACCCAGTCGATTCGTTTTGAGAATATAATTCCCAAGAAAATTCCGACTTGTAGTCCTCCCAAGTGCGCCATCATGGACACGCCTGGAAGCATTGAAATCATTAAGTTCATAATCAGTGTTGAGATGACTTGATTGCGAATGCGCGGATTACGAATCGCTTGTGTTTCAAAGAGATAAACAAGCAAGACACCCAGTAAGGCAAATAAGCCCCCGGAGATTCCCAGTCCTACTGCACCATCATCCACAATGAATACGAACATATTACCGAATAAGATTCCCGCAATCAATACAAAGAGATAGCGTTTCTTACCCAGTACGGGTTCAATCATGGTACCCAGGTTTCTGAAAGCCATGATGTTGATTAATAAATGAAAGACATCAACGTGGACAAAGCCCGCAGTAAGAAGTCTGAAGTACTCGCCACCTTTTACGATTAATGGTTTGTAGTATGCCCCAAGCATGAGTGCTGAAGATACATCCGATGCACCTTCTAGACGAAGATACATTCCAATTGCGAAGATGATAAGCGTAATCCCTGATACGACTGTTGTGACGGGATTCGCTCTTCGACGAAGTTTCTGTTGAGTTTTGACAGCTGTTTTCTGAATGCTTCTGAACGCACTCATCAATGCTTTGTTTGGATTGTTGCTGGGGCGAAGAATGGATTCAATGCCCTTGAACGATGCCAATTGCTCCGAAACAGACATTATGCCCGGTCCTAAGATCACAGTGGACTCATCACTCATAATACTTTCTTGATTGACCGATATGTTCAGTCCTTTGTCACTTACGTGAAATACAGAACTGAGTGCTAAGCGGTCATGTGATATCGTTGGTTGATTGATTGCATCGCTAGGATAGGCTGAAATCATCAGAATCGGCGATACTTCAGCATTTTGGTTGACCAACCAGAATTCGCGTCTGTCTTTTGACATGCGAACCATACGGTAGTCTTTCTTCGAAACAAAATAGTTTGCGAGTTCAACTGCCCACGCATCATATTGATTTTGTTCAAACATTAGTCTGCCCTCCGAATTTCCTCAATTACGTCAGACATTTCTTTAGGCATTGTTGCTTCAAATGTAAGAAGTTCTTTGGTGATTGGGTGCGTCAAGCTTAATTTATAAGCGTGAAGGCATTGACCATTCGTATCCAAAGTATTCTTGTAACCATAAGTCTTATCTCCAACAATTGGATGTTTGATGTAAAGGCAATGCACACGAATTTGGTGTGTACGACCGGTATCAAGTTTACAACGAAGGAGACTATAATCATTAAAACGTTCTTCTAAGTATAAGTGTGTCTTCGCTGGTTTACTGTTGCGTTCAACAACTGCCATGCGCTGACGGTTTCGAGGATCGCGACCAATCGGTGCGTCCACTAATGCGGATTGATGCGTAAAGACATGGTGAACAAGTGCAAGGTATTCACGATTAATCTTTCTTTGTTTCAAATCCTCTACAAGAATTAAGTGAGCTTCGTTTGTTTTCGCAACAACGAGCAGTCCAGATGTGTCTTTATCAATTCTATGGACAATCCCCGGTCTTAAGTCTCCGTTTGCATCGGACAACTGTGTTGTATGATGTAATAAACCATGAACCAGTGTTGGTTGGTTTAATGTCGATGGTGATGGGTGAACAATTAAGCCCTTTGGCTTGTTCACAACCATAATGTGATCATCTTCATAAACAATATCTAAGTTCATTTCCATTGGCGTGATGCTTGTATCTGCTTCTGTAATTGTATACGTTACAACATCATCTTCCTTAACGCGGTAGTTATTTTTAACTGTGCGCTCATTTACTTGTATCTTTCCTTCTTCAACCCAAGACTGAACTACACCTCTTGAGTAATCCGGTAATGCAACTGCCATAAAGGCATCCAATCGCATCCCTTCAAATTCTTCATCAATTATTATTTTTTTCATTTTTCATAGACCTCTCTTCTAAAATGACCTGAATAGCGATGAGGCCAACACCAATTACTAAGCATGCGTCCGCAACATTAAAGATTGGGAAATGATATCCCCAGAAATTAAACGCAAACATATCCCGTACTGCACCGTGTACAATACGATCAAATAAATTACCAAACGTACCTGCGAACATTAATGAGATTCCTGCATAAGTCCAAATATCATGGTCCTCTTTAAAGTAGTAATGAATTAAAGCGAAACATACGGCTGTTGCGACGATAATAAAAAACCAGCTGTGCCCTTCCATAAACGACCAGGCAGCACCTGTGTTTTCGTAATATTCAAGATTAAAGAATCCTGGAATCAACACGAGTGGATTACCAAACCCAAGGCCTTGTTGGACCATTGTTTTCACTACAAGATCAATCAGTATCATGACAAGACTTACAACAGCAAATTTTTTCTTCATAAAAAACCTCATTTCACTTCATTATTATATCATTTTTGAAGATAAAAAAAAGGACCAAGGGCCCTAGTTTGAGTGAGTTTCTAGAAACTCGACCAATTTATTAAACGTATTCACCGAATATTCATTATTCATTTCAAATTGATACTCGTGTTTAAGCTCTAAACCTTCTTCATCATAAAACACGGTACTGACATCAACGCCCAATGAACTGAGCTTTGTAGCAAGTAGTTTCCCATGATCCGTAAAGGTATTCGTAGTTCCATCCATGATGAAACTAGTTGGGAAATCTTTATTCACATTATCAACGATCGATAGAGGAGCAAAGTCAGGATTTGAAATCCAATCCTTTTCACCAATATAAGCCCAAGCAATACGACCGATGAAGAAATCCAGTACTTTAGATCCATCCGCAATGTCCGTAAACTTCATAAGATCATACGGTCCACATAAGAGTAAGGTTCCGCTAATCGTTGCGGGATCCATCACCGCTTCAATCTTCATTGTCTTCGCGTATTCTGGATTCGTTTGAATCATTGCGAACTGAGCGACCATGTGGGCTCCTGCTGAGTCTCCTGCTAAGAAGACTTGATTCATATCTAAATTATATTCTGCAGAACGTTTTTGAAGAAATTGATATACTTCAGCAATCTGTTTAACTTGTGTTGGGTATATTGTTTCGGGAGCCAGCGCATAGTTCATACTGATAACATGGAATCCTTTTTCTGCAATTTGTGTTGCGTACTCATCCACATCATCTTTATCTCCACCCACAAATGCACCACCATGAACCCAAAGAATCGTTGGTAATAACTTTGTGTTTCCTTCGGGTGAAAAGACATCCAGTGTTCCGGATTTATACTTTGATTCATAGTCGACATCCTCAACTACTTTAACGCGTGCCGCAATTTCGACATAGTTTTCAGGTGCGATTGCCATCCCACCATCAAATATTTTTCGCACTAAAAGCGATGCTGGAATCGGTGTAAACACCGTCATTAAGCCACCTATTGTTACGATTGCGACTAAAATTACGAGCAAGCCCAATAACCATCGTTTTAATCTCTTCATTAGTTAGTTCCCCTTATTATAGATTGTTCCATTTTACAACTGATTGATTGAATTTTCAATCTCTTCGCCAAATACAAAGGCACTCACGTTTTTGTGCATGAGATCAATTGTTTTCTGGCCATTCAAATCCCCATGATATGAAATGTGGGGTGTGATGGTTACTTTTGGATGCGTCCATAAGACTGAATCCTTTGGTAGTGGTTCTACTGTGAACACATCTAAGACAACATGTCCCAATGAATCAAGAGATGCAATTAGGTCAGTTTCATTCATTGTATCACCACGACCAATGTTGATAAGCATAGCAGTGTCTTTCATTGTATCCAGGAATGTCTTATCCACAATTCCCTTCGTTGATTGATTGAATGGTAATGCGTTGATGACGTAGTCCACATCAGACAACTGATCCATAATATCAGCAAGTGCATAGCACGCATCAAAGCCATCTACGTTTCTACCACTTGAGTTAATACCCCAAACAGTAACGTCGAATGACTTTAATTTGCGGGCGATTTCCATTCCGATACTTCCAGTCCCTAAGATCAAAGCCTTCTTGTTTTCGAGTGTTTGTGGCATGGGACTGAGATCCCACTCTTTTTTAACTTGCGCTTCTTGATAATCGTTCAAGCGTTTCACATGCGATAAAATATGTGCAAGAGTGTATTCCGCAATTTGCTTTGAATAAAGGCCGCGTGCATTCGCAACGAGGACGCCTTGTCCTGTTAGTGCATCAAGGGGTACTTTATCGTAACCAGCGGATGAGAGCTGGATGAATTTCACCTTTGGAAAGTCTTGTGGGTTGTTGAAGACGGTGGATGGATTTCCAATAATTAAATCGGCATCTTCGAGACCTTCTCCTGTACTCACATCATAGTAATGTAAACTAACTCCGTCGATTGATGGGAAGTTTTGGTACTTCTCTGGTAGATATAGTTTCATTTATAACACTCCTTTTCTATAATCATACCATTATTTAAATACTTGTTGAAATCTTTAATCTCTTTTGTTATAATACATGAGCATTGCACCAGTGGCGGAATGGTAGACGCGCACGCTTGAGGGGCGTGTGAGGCAACTCG